>JAYEHT010000177.1:0-11849 GCA_034659655.1 Candidatus Aerophobota bacterium
CCAATTTGCTCTACAAGCCAAAGAATGATTTTGTAAGGGATTTTGTTGGTGCCGATCGAGCTCTTAAGGGATTGCAACTGATGAGGATAAAAGAGATTATGGATACCTCACCCAGGACAATAAGAGCGAATGAGAAGACAACAGGAGCTAAGAGCTATATGGAACGAGAGAAAATCGAATGGCTGATGGTAGTCGATGATAACTATACATTTTTAGGTTGGCTTGGCATCTCGGATGTGGCTCGCAAAAAAGGAGGAAAAGTTAAAGATATTATAATTCCTCCAACTGCCTTAGCTACTTCGGATACAGTTTTAAATGAGGCTCTTTCCCTTATGTTAAGCAGTGCAGTAGGGAATCTGGCTGTAGTTGATGATAAGGGTAAATTAGAAGGGGTTGTGAATTTCAATTCTATCCGAGAAGTCTTAGGAAAGACTTATAATAAAGAGAGGCAAAAGTGAGACGCCGAATTACTTTATTTATACTTTTAGGAATTCTTATCGGGATAACTGTCTGGATCACAAATCTTGAAATGCTGAAGTTCAGGCCACCTGCCACCTATGGGGAACTATTTGTAAGAATAAGTGAGCATTTTAAAATGGTAGGCTTTGCAGAACTCATTGCTATTGGTGTTGGTGTTCCACTCGGCATTTTAATTACTCGTCCTAAGTTTAGAAAGATCTCCCCCCTGGTGATGGGTGTAGTAAACATTGGCCAGACTGTGCCAAGTATGGCAGTCGTTGCCATTATGGCTGTAATTATGGGAGAGTTTGGCTTTATTCCAGCGGTTATTGCTCTTTTTATATACGGACTGCTTCCTATTGTGCGTAATACATATGCTGGAATAAATAGTATTGATCCCTCAATTATAGAATCGGCAAGAGGAATGGGTATGTCCAAAAGACAGATTATCTGGAAAATAGAGCTTTCCCTTGCCAGACCCGTAATAATGGCCGGGATCAGAACCTCAACAGTTATAAATGTGGGGACAGCAGCATTGGCTGCTCTTATAGCGGCGGGCGGATTGGGAATGATTATACTTGCAGGCTTGTTAAATAATATACCCCTGTTGTTGCTTCAGGGAGCTGCTCCAACGGCTGCACTGGCAATCATCCTTGATGCTATCCTGGGGAGCATAGAGGAATGGATGACGCCGCGTGGTTTAAAGATTAAAAGAGGAACGTGATATGAGAAAGAGAAACCTTAAGTTTATTCCGACAATTTTTCTATTTTCTTTTTTGATAGCATTTCCCTCTTTTGCTCAACCCCATATAACCGTAGGAATCCAGGATTCCATACAACAGGAAATCCTTGGACAGATAGTTGGGACTTATTTAGAGGAGAAGGGCTTCAAGGTAAAATATAAGATGAGTCTATCCAATTCATCTTTATATAGCGCCCTTACTAAAAAAGAGGTTGATCTTGCCTGGCAGGATCCTGCTTCGGTCTGGTTTCTCAAATTTCTAAGGACAGATATCTTATCATCCAAGAAACTTTACAAGGAGGTTAAAGAATTAGAGGAGAATAAAGGGCTTTTATGGTTTAAGATAGCCAACCTTGAGAACCAATATGTACCGGTGATGCAAAGGAAAAAATCGGAGAAGTTGGAAATAACAACTATTTCTGAGTTAGCAGATTGCGTGAGAAAAGATGAGAAAAAAATCAGGGTTGTAATGAGCTCCGAATTTTTCTTCCGTCCCGACTGTTATTTTGACCTTAAGCAAATCTATGGATTCTCCTTTTATAGACCAAATGTAAGATTAATCTCCTCAACAATAGGTTTTGGTTTACTCTCCGGGGACCAGGTTGATGTAGTTTTTGCATTTTCTACAGATCCTCCGATTGAAAAGCTTAACCTGATTAAACTTAAAGATGATAAAAAAGCTCTAAAATCTTATTGTATGGGAATAGTCATTAGAGAAGAAATAATGGATAGATTTTCCGATTTATCCAGCTTAGTTGAGAAGTTGATTAGAATATCTCCAGCCACCTCAGAAATAGCAAGGTTGAATCTAAAAGTTTATAATGGGGTCTCTTCAAAGGAAGTTGCCCGGGAATACCTTAGAGAAAAAGGGCTGATTGACATTAAAAGAGAGTAAGATTTGGAAGGGGGTGATGAATCTAAATAAATTTGGAAAAGAAATTTAATTTTGTAAGGAGGTAAAGAAAAATGAGAAAGTTACTTAGTCTGGTAGTGGCAGTGATGATAGTTTTCGGAATGAGCGGAACCTATCTATTAGCTGCTGAGAAGCCTACAATAGTTGTAGGGAACAAAAACTTTACCGAGGAATATATAGCAGGTCAGTTGATGAAGCAGATTTTAGAAAATAGAGGGTTCAAGGTCGAGCTAAAATCCGACCTATCCTCTATGATTATGCGAAAGGGAATGGAGACAAAAAATATTGATGTTTGTATGGAGTATACCGGAACCGCCTGGATGGTTCACCTTGCAAGACCATATACTCCAACAGGTCATGAGGAACTTTACTATATGACTAAAGCAGCTGACGCTAAAAACGGGCTGATATGGCTACAGCCGATATGGAATCATAATAGTTATGCTCTGGCTGTATGGCCTGAGTTTGCTAAAGAAAACAATATAGAGACGCTTTCAGACCTCGCAGCTTTTTGTAACCAGAAAAAAGGAAAGGTTAAGACCTTCATTGATTTTGAATTCTCTCAGCGCCCGGATGGATGGCCAGCGGTACAAAAGACCTATAACTTTACAGTTGATTCAGATTATCTTAAGACCGCAGCTCCTGGGGCCTCTTTAATAGCCCTGGCAAAGCATGATGTTGATGTGGCAATGGTTTTTGCTACCGATGCTTCGATAGCTAAATACGGTTGGGTGGTTCTAAGAGATGACAAATACTTCTTTCCCCCATATGATTTAACGCCTTATGTCAGAGCGGAGATCCTTGAGAAATATCCCGAGGTTGGAATTGCTCTCAATGAGTTGGTAGCTGCGTTCTCAAACGCTTCGGGTGTCCCATATACTAAGGAGAAGTTATCTAATGCTCAAAGGATGTGGCAGTGGCTCAATGGGAAAGTGGATATAGAGAAAAAAGATGCAGCTGAAGCTGCTCATGATTTCCTCGTCGAACATAATTTGTAAAAAGGTAGTTGATAGGAATGAGGCAAAAAAGTATTGATTAAAAGAAAGGGGGCTGGACAACCGGCTCCCTTTCTTTTAGGAATAAGTTAAAAGAGGTGGGTCTGAATGTATGAATTCAGTTTCCCTACAAAAGTGATTTTTGGTGTGGGAGTAGCAAAAAACATAGGAAAACAGATACATAAATTCTGTCCTAAACTACCTTCCCCTTTAATGATAGTTACCGTCAAGGAAAAATGGAATGAAGAGTTTATAGAAAAGATTAAAGTAAATCTTATAAAGACAGGTTGTAAGAAAGTAGATATTTTCCGAGGAGTAAAATCGGACCCTACCAGAGAGTGTATCAGAGAAGGGATAAAGTTCTGTAAATTATCAAATAGTAATGGTATAATCGGGGTGGGAGGCGGTTCCTCAATGGATACAGCTAAGGTTATAGCTAAAGAGGCTAAAGTTGGTTTCTTGCTCACCATTCCTACAACAGCAGGAACGGGTGGAGAAATTTCTCCCTGGGCAGTAATCACGAATGAGAAAACCAAGGAAAAAGAGAGTCTGGTAGCAAAATCACCCGATATAGCATTATTAGACCCACATCTTACAGTTAGTATGCCTCCAAAAATAACTTTTTTCACCGGAGTGGATGCCTTTTCACATGCTCTGGAATCCTATCTTTCAAAATCTGCTTTTTCCTTAACCGATGCTCTATCCTTGAAAGCTATTGAGTTAATTGGAGAAAATCTTCTTTCCGCAGTGAGAGAGAGCAATAATCTATCCATAAGAGGAAAAATGCTTGAAGCAAGCCTTTTAGCCGGGATGGCTATGCTATATTCTGGTTTGGGCTTAATTCACGCTATCGCTCATCCTATAGGAGGATTATATCATAATTGCGGATTTGCTCATGGTTTTATTATTGCCCATCTTATTCAAAGTGTGAGTGAGTTTAATAAATCAGCTAATCCTGGTAAATATCAAAAAATTAAAGAAACTATAGAGAGAATAAAAGAGATTATATATAGACTATTTAAGGAATTGAATATACATAAAATAGAGGTAAAAGAGGAGGATATTCAACTCCTGGCAAAAAGGAGCGTAAATAATGTTAATGCTCTCACTAATCCCAGAGATTTCACCTTAGCTGATATTGAAGATATCATTAGAAGTAGTTTTAATGTAGTCTGATCTTTTTTCGCGGTTTTGCATACCCAAAATCTAAAATAAAAGGAGACTCTCATGGTTAGAGGAGGCATAAAAGGAGGTAAATATCATCTTCTCTCAAAAAAAGAGATTGAGGAGATTCATCACACATCCCTGAAAATTTTGCAGCAAACAGGAATAAAATCCAAAAATAACCAGATTTTAGCTCTTTTTTCTAAAATCGGTGCGGAGGTAAATTTTGAGCAGGGCAGAATAAAGTTCTCCCCTGCTTTAGTAGAAGATACTATAAATAAGGCACCCTCTAAAGTCATTCTTTGCGGTAGAGAAGAAAAAAACGACCTCATCTTAGAAGATGAAAGAGTATATTGTGGCACAGGAGGAGCAGCCTTAAATGTGCTAGATCTGGAAACAGGGGAAAAAAGAGGAGCAGTGCTTAAAGATATTGCCGACATAGCCAAACTGGTAGATGCTCTTGACAATATCCATTTTTTTATAAGACCTGTTGTGGCTCGAGATGTTCCCCGGGAATTTCTCGATGTGAACAAGTACTATGCAGCTTTAAGCAACACCTCCAAGCATGTTATGGGTTCAGCTTACTCTGTAGAGAGTGCTCTTAAAGTAATCTCTATGGCTGAAGAGATTGCCGGAGGAGAAAAAAAATTGCGAGAAAGACCCCTCATCTCTTTCATCACTTGCTGGATGAAGAGTCCCCTGCAGTTAGATGATTCTACTACTTTGATTTTAATGAAAATTGCAGAAGAAAAAATACCGGTAGCTCTCTCTTCCGACCCTATGGCTGGCTCCACCTCTCCGGTAACCTTAGCCGGAACTTTAGCTCAGGTTAATGCAGAACAGCTTAGTGGAATGGTTCTCACCCAGTCAATTAACCCTGGCGCACCTGTAATTTATGGGGCTATTCCTACTGTAGCTGACATGCATAGTATGGCTTTTTTAGGTGGCGCAATAGAATTAGGAATACTTGATGCTGGTTGCGCTCAATTAGCACACTATTATAATCTTCCTTTTTATGCCTGGGGAGGTCTTACAGATTCTAAAATTCCTGATATACAGGCAGGATATGAGAAAGGGACAACTCTCCTTCTAGTAGCTTTAGCCGGAGCAAATTATATTCATAACTCTGCTGGTATGCTGGAATCTACCACTACCGTGGCTTATGAGCAATATGTAATAGACAATGAGATTATAGGTATGGTAATGAGAGCCTTGCGTGGAATAGAGGTAAATGAGGATACCTTAGCTCTTGATTTAATAGATAAAGTAGGACCAGGGGGAAATTTTTTAGCTGAGGAGCATACAGTATCTCATATGAGGTCGGAGTTTTTCTTCCCCAGAGTCAGCGATAGGTCTCAAAGAGAAAAATGGCTCTCAGAGGGAGGTAAAGATGCCCGGGAGAGAGCAAGAGAAATAGCTAAAGATATTTTAGCTGAGCATAAACCTCTCCCTCTTCCTTCTGATGTAGATAAAAAAATAAAGAGTTCGGTGAGGGGTTTAATAGAATTTGGAGGGTGAGATAAATGAAGATAGGATTAGCCCAGATAGAATGTAAATCAGGAGATATAATCTCGAATCTGAATAAGATAAAAGGGTTTATCTCAAGAGCCAGGAAGGAAAAAGTTAATCTTTTAGTCTTTCCCGAGCTCAGTCTTACCGGTTATTCGATAAAAAGTCCTGTTTCTGAGGTAGCCATAAGAATAGATAATCCCATAATTGAGGATTTAAAGAAGGAGAGTGAAGATATATCTTTGGTAGTCGGTTTTGTAGAAGAATCAAAGGATTATAATTTTTATAATTCAGCTCTTTATCTGGAAGAGGGGAAAATAAAGTATCTTCATCGAAAGATATATCTGCCCACTTATGGTTTATTTGAGGAGAAAAAGTATTTCGTCAGCGGCAAGATAATGAGAGCTTTTGAGACATCTTATGGACCGATGGCCATTTTAATCTGTGCTGATAGCTGGCATCCTATTCTGCCCTATATCTCAGCTTTAGACGGCGCTTCTATTTTCATATATCCTGCTGCCAGTTTTGAGAAGAGCTTAGGGGAGGAGATATCCATTCGCTCTGCCTGGGAAAGGTTAAATAAATTTTACGCTCAAATCTTCTCCTCTTATGTTGTTTTCGTCAATAGAGTAGGTTCTGAAGAGGAAAATAGATTTTGGGGAGGTTCTACTGTTACTGCTCCCGGAGGAGAAGAGATTGCCAGAGCCGATTATTATACAGAATATTTGGCTACGGCTGTAATAGACTTGAATCAAGTGCGACATTATAAAACTATTCTACCGGAATTTAAAGAGGAAAAGATTGATTTGGCTATAAGAGAACTTAAAAGATTAAAGGAGAAAAGGAGCAAGTTTCCCCCTTTTGATGCGGCCACTTGACAAAAAAAAGTTTTTGCTAATAATTAGTGATAGAGTTAGCTCCTTGATTAAGAGAGTATTAAACTCTTTATTATTTTAAGGGGGAGTAGTATAGCGTTGAGGGGAAAATGCAAAGCTTTGTCCCTCTCAATACTCTTGGCAAGAAAAGAGCTAAAAATAGGGCCAGGGGGAGGTGGGTAAGTAAATAGGCCGTTAGCTGAAACAAAAGAAGCTTCTGAAGGAAAAGTGTTAAATAATTAAATTTCTTTTGGGAGGCTTTTAGAAAAGAATGAACAATGTCAAGAAATTCAAAAAGGAGGAAAAAAGTGAGAAGACTTGCGTTATTTGTGTCTTTAGCCTTTTTGATAATTGGGTTGGTTGGAGGTAGCACATTTGCTAAAACTCAGAAGACCTTGATAGTTGCAGTAGGTGCACCCCCACGGACGATGAATCCTCATGGGTCGGATGCGGATTGTAACCTCGGAGTAATGAGCAATATATTTGAAGGGCTTCTTCACAGGGATACTGCAGGGAAGCTCGGTCCTGGGTTGGCTACCTCATGGAAAAGAATTGATGATTTAACCTGGCGATTTATTTTAAGAAAGGGAGTAAAGTTCCATAATGGCAATGACTTTACCTGGGAGGATGTTAAGTTCTCCCTGAAGAGGCTTAAAAAACCCTATCCAGTATCAGAGTTCCTGGCTTTCGGTGGAATAATTGACTCTGTAAAGACAGTAAATGGCGACCCCTGGACCATAGATATAAAGACACCCATACCTGTTCCTTACTTTGTGCAAAACTTACATCAAATCTTTATCATGGACAAGGAATCTACTGAAGCTCGCTCTATCGGTGAAGTGGGGAAGTACCCTATAGGGACCGGTCCTTATAAGTTTGTAGAATGGGTGAAGGGAGCATATCTTAAGCTAACAGCGAACGAGAACTACTGGGGTAAAGTTCCTCCAATAAAGAATGTAGAGTTTAAGCCAATTACGGAACCATCCACACGTATAGCAGCATTAGCAACTGGTGAGGTGGATATCTTACAGGATATCCCTGTTGAGCTCTTTGATACTGTTGCAGCTAATAGTGACTTAGAGATAGTTACCCGTCCTGCAAGGAGAGCGATATATTTAGGGCTTGGAAATAAGCCCGGATCTCCCACTAATAATGTGAAAGTGAGAAAAGCTATGTATATGGCAATCAATGAGGATGAGATAATTGAAAAGGTCATGTTCGGGCATGCATTTCCAGCCAGCCAGATACCTGACCCTCCTACTACTGGCTATAACTCTGAGATTAAACGACTTCCCTATGATCCAAAGAGGGTAAAGGAACTGCTCGCCGAGGCAGGATATCCAGATGGGTTTAAGATAAAGCTTACCGGTCCCAATGATAGATATGTACGGGATGAGCAGATCTGCGAGGCTGTAGCCAGCCAGCTGGCAAAGTTCGGGATAGAAGTTGAGCTGGATACAAAACCCAAAGCCATCTTCTTCCCAGAAGTAGATGAACATATATTAGACTTCTATTTGATAGGGTGGTTCGATGGTTCTTGCGACTTTGGTCGCTCGTTCACCAAACTACTACATAGCGTTGACGTTGAAAAGGGTTATGGGGGCTTGAATGGCTCTGCCTATTCTGATGTAGTGCTGGACAAGCTCTTAGAAGCATCGGCTGAGATAATCAAGCCGGATTTGAGGGCAAAGGCTTTACGGCTACTAAATGAGGTTGCCATGGAGGAGAAGATAGCTGCCATTCCTCTTCACTACCAGGAAGATTCGTATGCCGTCTATAAAGGGAGAGGCATAAAATTTACACCTCGAGCTGATACGTGGATTTGTTTTGAGGATATATCCTTCGAGAAGTAGGTAGAAACAAAGGAAAAGGAGGAGTTATGGCACGGGGTTATGGAATCTTTAGCCCCGTGCCTTCTTATTATGCTTGCATATATTATTAGAAGGCTTATCCAGGGCATAGCGGTTCTTCTTGCTGTTTCGGTTATTTGTTTTGCTATCTTCCAATTTATGGGTGATCCTGTGCTCACTTTGGCAGGTCGGTATGCGACACAAAAACAGCAGGAAGAGGTTAGGAAAACACTGGGGCTGGATAAACCTCTTTATATCCAGTATTTTATTTTCTTAAAGAACGCCCTTCATGGCAATTTTGGTATGTCTTATGTCACTCATATACCTGTCCTTGGCCTCATCTTTGAGAGGCTGCCTGCAAGCATTGAGTTGGCCATCACTGCCATGATAATATCGCTCTCTCTGGGGATTATATTAGGAGTTGTATCCTCATTAAATCCTAATTCTATACCAAGTAGAATTGTTATGACAGGTTCACTATTTGGGATCTCTCTCCCTACTTTCCTGATAGGCATTCTGCTTATCATGATTTTTGCAGTTGCACTAAGACTTTTACCTCCGTTCGGGAGAGGTGAAGTGATAAAAGTAGCAGGAACATGGAGGACAGGATTTCTTACCTCAAACGGCTTTTCTCATTTAATACTCCCGGCTTTCACTTTGGGTATGTATCAGCTTGCAGTTATACTCCGCTTAACCAGAGGAGGGATGATGGAGGTATTGAGGGAGGATTATATAAGGACAGCCTGGGCGAAAGGCTTGTCTCGAATGATTGTGGTATTCAAACATGCATTGAGGAATGCGCTTATACCTGTGATAACAATAGCAGGCCTACAATTTGGTGAATTAATTGCATTTTCGACGGTTACTGAGACGATATTCCAGTGGCCCGGAGCCGGGAATCTATTGCTGACATCTATATACGAAACCGATCACCCAGTTATAATTGCTTACGTAATGATTACATCCTTTATTATTCTTTCATTAAATATTCTGGTAGATACTCTATACGTGTTTATTAATCCCAAAATAAGATATGGAAAGCATGATTAAAAAGATTTTAAGCTCCAGAAAATTCCATCATTATATCAGGGACCCATCAGCGGTAGCAGGGTCTTTAATCCTTATAATTATGTTATTCGGGGCTATTTTCGCTCCTTTAATTGCTCCTCAAGATCCCTATGACATAAAAACTCTCTCCTTGAAGGATTCTATGAGTCCGCCTATCTGGATGAAAGGTGGAAAGGCTCCTTTTCTCCTGGGCACCGATGACCAGGGGAGGGATATATTGAGTACCATACTCTATGGCTGCAGGACATCATTTATAGTTGGTTTTAGTGCAGTCGCTATTGCTGGCATAATAGGCGTGACAATTGGTCTTCTCTCAGGATTTTATGGAGGTATATTAGATGCTATAACTATGAGATTGGCCGATACGCTCTTCTCCTTCTCCACCACCCTGATGGCTATGTTATTCTTAGGAATATTTAAAGGAGGTGGCATACCTCTCATAGTTATAGCTATTGTCATTACTGACTGGGTCCGATACGCCAGAACTATGAGAGGAGGCGTTTTAGGGGTAAAGGAGGAAGATTACGTTAGCGCGGCAAAGGCTAGCGGAGCTAATAACCTCAGGATCGCATTGAGGCATATTCTCCCCAATGCTATACCACCTCTATTGGTAATTGCCGCTGTTGATTTTGGAGCAGTTGTAATGTTAGAGGCAACTCTAAGCTTTCTTGGAGTAGGAGTTCCAATAAATAAGCCTTCCTTGGGGATGATGATTTCCTTGGGTAAGAACTATATCTATGCGGGGAAGTGGTGGCTTGTTATTTTTCCTGGAGGGGCACTGGTGGCAATAGTGCTCGGCATCAATCTATTAGCGGATTGGTTAAGGGAAGAGATTAATCCCAAATTATAAAAAGGGAAGGTTAGTTAACTGATTATGAAATCTATATTCAAGCTGATTCGAGGAGGTAGGGTATATAATCCCCAAGACCAAGGGGTGAGAGACGTCCTGATTGCGGGTGATACAATTGTCAAAATAGCTGAGAGTATTGAGCCTCCCAAAGGTTTTGAAGTAACCGTCTTTAACGCCTCTAATATGATAGTTATTCCAGGCTTTATTGACCTTCATGTTCATTTAATCGGGGGAGGTGGCGAGGCTGGCCCGGTCTCAAGGGTCCCCGAAATTACTCTTTCTAATATTACTGAGGCTGGAATCACTACAGTTGTTGGGGTTCTCGGAACCGATGATGTCTCCCGCTATCCAGAGACTCTTCTTGCTAAAATAAAAGCCTTGCGGGCGGAAGGGATTAGCGCTTTTATGTATACAGGCTCTTATCACATTCCTTCGCCCACTATCACCGGCAGCGTAAAGCGTGACATTGCTCTAATCAATGAGGTAATTGGGGTTAAGATCGCCATCTCCGACCATCGAGCCTCCCAACCGACTACCGAGGAACTTAGCAGAATCGCCTCTGAAGCCCGAGTTGGTGGTATGTTAGGGAGGAAGGCAGGGATAGTGCACCTCCATGTTGGCAGCGGTTCTCAAGGGCTCACTCCCTTGATTGAGGTTATAGAGCAGACGGAGATTCCTATTAGCCAGTTTCTCCCCACGCATATCTCTCGCGCCCCTTCATTACTGAGGCAGGGAATCGAGTTTGTCAAGAAGGGTGGCTACATTGATATAACTGCTCCCAGCGACTCTTTAAGGTGGAAAAGTGATATCACATCGATTATGAAGGAGATCCTAAAAAGCGGGGTAAATCTTAAAAATATTACAATGAGTTCGGACGGCAACGGGAGCATGCCCGAGTTCGATGAGCGAGGACAGCTCATAGGTCTATCTACCGGTAAGGTTAGCTCTCTCAGTAAAACCCTTAGAACCTTAGTAGGCTCAGATATAATTCCCTTATCCGATGCCTTGAAGCTGATCACCAGCAATCCAGCTGATAGATTAGGCATCTCCGATAAGAAGGGCCAAATAAGGAAAGGAGGAGATGCGGACATAGTGATTTTAGATAAGGATTTAAAGATAAACCAAGTATATGCCAGGGGACGGTTAATGGTTGACAAGGATAAGGCAGTGATAAAGGGAGCCTTCGAATGACCAAGAAGAGGTAATTAGTATCTTGGGTGGGATGGGACAGAGCAGATCCGTAGCTAAGGAAATGAGCAGAAACAATTCAAAGCGGATATACACAGGCGGTGAGAGAAAAGTCCCGAGATTTTCTTGACAAAAAAAAGATAAAGATTATACTATAAAAGAAAAATTAAGAATCCTGCCAAAAATGGAGGAGGTGAGGAATAAGATTTTCACTGGCAGAGAAGATTAGAATAGAT
>JAYEHT010000178.1:0-2300 GCA_034659655.1 Candidatus Aerophobota bacterium
CTTTGTATATCTTTTAGCTACCTTGTTGTTCTTTACTGCTATTGCCAAAGCTTTTGTTTGACCTATAAGGATGGCTAACCTTTTGGCTCTGGTTAAAGCAGTATACAAAAGATTTCTCTGTAACATTATATAATGGGAAGTAAGGACAGGCATTACTATGGCTGGATATTCGGACCCCTGGCTTTTATGAACACTTATAGCATAGGCCAGGCAGATTTCAGCAATATCTGCCCCTTCGTAAAAAACTTCTTTTTCAGGAAAGCGAACCCACAGTTTCTCATCGTCCGGGTCTACATTACTTATCTTTCCTATATCCCCATTAAACACTTCCTTTTGATAGTTGTTTCTGAGTTGCATTACTTTGTCTCCTAACCCAAATTTTGTTCCTCCCCAGGAGAGAAAGGGGCTATTTGGGTTGAGAATATCTTGTAGGTCCCGATTTAATCTGTCTACCCCAGCAGCTCCCCTGTAAAGAGGGGAGACGACCTGAATATCTTCTATCGGATTAAAGCCAAAATGCTTGGGAATCTCTTTCCTGCAGAGATTCAATATCTTCTCTCTCACCTCTTCAGGCTCCTGCCTTACTAAAAAGTAGAAATCTCTCTTGGGGGAGCCTTTTAGATAGGGAAATTCTCCCCGATTTATTCGGTGAGCATTGACTACAATCAGGCTTTTTCTTGCCTGACGAAAAATATGAGTTAATTTTACTGTTTTTATTCGGTTCGAGTCAATGATATCTTTAAGCACATTACCGGCCCCTACTGCTGGAAGTTGGTCTGAATCCCCAACAAGGATAAGTCGAGAGGACGGCTTAAGAGCACGCAAAAGAGCATACATCAAAAGAAGGTCCATCATAGAAGTTTCATCTACAATGAGAAATTCCGCAGTCAGTTTTCTATTCTCGCTTCTTCCAAAGCCTTTCTCCGGGGCAAACTCCAGCAATCTATGTAAAGTAGAAGCTTCTCTTCCTGTAGCCTCAGATAATCTTTTTGCTGCTCTTCCGGTAGGAGCAGCCAGGGAAACTTTTACTTTTAACTGCTGAAGAATAAGCACTACGGACCTCAAGGTAGTGGTCTTGCCGGTTCCTGGTCCTCCTGTAAGAATCATCATTTTCTTTGTTAAGGCAGTCTTCACCGCTTCTATTTGCTCAGCAGCAAGGATAATTCCCTGTCTCTTTTTAAGCCAATCAGGTATTTTCTCCCAGGAGAGATTAAAAGCTTTTCCTTTAGTTCCCAGAAGTTCTGCTATTTTCCGCGCTGTTCCTTTTTCTGCATAGTAAAAGGGAGGAAAATATATTGCACCATCTTCTATTACTACTTTACTCTCTTCATCAAGATTTTGAAGAGCTATCTTTATAGTCTGCGTATCTGCATTTAGCACTTTAGCTGCCTTTTCTTCAAGTACCTCCCGGGGAAGAAAAATATGACCTTCTCCGGCACTCTCTGTAAGCACATATCTTATACCTGCTTTTATTCTTAAGAGAGAGTTCTCTTTTATCCCTAAATTAGCGGCAATGTAATCTGCAGTTTTAAATCCTATTCCAAAAATATCTTCTACCAGCTGGTAAGGATTTTCTCTTACTTTTTTAATAGTTTCATCTTCGTAAGCCTTGTATATCCTGGTAGCAAATAAAGAGCTTACTCCATAAGAGTGGAGAAAAACCATTACCTCCTTTATCTTTTCCTGTTCCCGAAAAGAGGAAGTTATTCCCTCTTTTTTCTTGGGGCCTATTCCTGGCACCTCTTCCAGCCTTTTCGGGTTTTTCTCTATTATCTCAAGAGAACCTTTTCCAAAATGGTCTACAATTCTTGCCGCGGTTACAGGACCAACTCCCTTAATCATCCCGGATCCCAGGTATTTTTTAATTCCTTCAATGGTGATCGGGGTAAGTTTCTTGTAAGTCTTTATCTTAAACTGCCTTCCATACTTGGGATGACCAACCCACCATCCTTCAATCTCCAAAGATTGGCCGGAACTTGCCTCGGCTATATTTCCCACTAAGGTGAGAAGACGACCCGGGTGTTGAAGAGAGGAGAACCTGGCTACCAGATAGTCGTTCTCCTGGTTATAATAGACTATTCTCTCTATTGTTACCTCTATTTTCTCCATGACAGCTTTTAGCTTTCCCCATCTAACTATAGAAAAGTTAGCTTTCTTACTATTTTTTTCGATATAGTCCAAATTTTATAGTAAATCTAAAAGTAAGTCAAACTCGGCTTTTCATCAAGTGAGCTTGGATTTAATGCGTGCGCTTGATCATTATAAGAAAGTATTAAATTGTTGAGTTTACGGGTATCGAG
>JAYEHT010000179.1:0-2295 GCA_034659655.1 Candidatus Aerophobota bacterium
AAAAATTGACAAAGTTTTTAAAGTATGGTAAATTACATTTAGTCTTTTAGGAAAGCTAAATTGTTACCTTATTTCTTAATTCTTATTAATATGGAGAAGATATTAAAATGAAAGCTTTAATTTTAAGTGGAGGGGAGGGGACCCGCCTGCGCCCTATTACTCACACAGAGGCAAAACAGCTTATTCCTGTAGCTAACAAACCCATCCTTTTTTACGGAATTGAGGCGATAAAAGAGGCAGGAATTACCGAAGTAGGAATTGTTGTTGGCGATACTCATCAGGAGATAAAAAAAGCTGTAGGAGAAGGGAAAAGATGGGGAGTCAGGGTCAGTTATATTCATCAGGAGGCTCCTTCAGGTCTGGCTCATGCGGTGAAAATCTCAGAGGATTTCCTTAAAAAAGAGCCTTTTGTGATGTACTTAGGGGATAATATAATAAGACAGGGGATTAAATCTCTGGTGGATGAGTTCAGGAAAAGTAATTCTGATTCCCAGATACTTCTTGCTCATGTAGATAACCCTCAGCAGTTTGGTGTAGCTGAGCTTAAAGGAGATAAAGTGGTAAAATTGGTGGAAAAGCCCCAGAATCCTAAAAGTGATTTAGCTCTGGTGGGAGTGTATATGTTTGGTGAGCATATCTTTGAGGCTGTAAATAACATAAAGCCTTCATGGAGAGGGGAGCTGGAGATAACCGATGCCATTCAATATTTGATTGATAAAGGCTACCAGGTTAGCTCTCATATTATCAATGGGTGGTGGAAGGATACAGGAAAGAAAGAGGACCTTCTGGAAGCCAACAGAATAATGTTGGAGAATCTTAAAAGAAGAGTAAAGGGAAAAATTGACAGAGTTTCAAAGATTTACGGGAGAGTAGATATCGATGAGGGAGCAGAAGTGACCGATAGTGTAATAAGGGGACCAGCTATTATTGCTAAAGGGAGCAGAATAATAAACTCCTATGTGGGCCCTTTTACTTCTATCTACTATAATACTTTGCTTGAGGAAGCCGAGGTAGAGCATTCCATTATTATGGAAGAATGCAAGGTTATCAAGCTCAAAAGGATAGAGGACAGTCTTATTGGAAGAGGTGTTGTGATTGAAAAATCTAATTTTAAACCCCGAGCTTACAGGTTTATGTTAGGGGATAGCAGTCGAGTAGGAACTATATAGTAAGAGGCAAAAAACAGGATTAAAAGGATTAGAGGGGTAAAGGATTAAAGGGAAGCCAAAGAGACCTAAAGAGACCAAAAAAGTGAGAAATAAGAATTAAGAACTAACTCAGAGTGAATGAAAGTTAAGTATACTCGCCATGCAAAAAGGCGTATGAAGTGGAGGAAGATTTCTGAGGAAGAGATTAAAAAAGTATTAGAAGCACCTGATAGAACAGAACCCTGTAGCGGAAAAAGAGTAAATGCTTTTAAATCCTTGGGAAAGAAATTGTTAAAAGTAAGCTATGTTATTGAAACAGATGAAATAGTGATAATCAGTGTAGTAGATAAAAATGCTTGAGGAGGTGCAATAGATGCGTATTGAGTTTGACCAAGAAGCTGATGCGTTGTATGTACAAATCCACGAAGCTTATGTTGCCCATATTAAGGAAATTGGGGAAGGTGTGGTTATAGATTTTGATAAAAACGGAAAAGTTATAGGAATGGAAATCTTAGATGTAAGCAAACGCTTTCCATTAAAAGATTTAGTAAATCTGAATATCGAAAATTTTCCGTTACGAGCAACAACTACTTAAAAGATAACATCGGGTAGGCACTGTATAATAAGAATTGAGAATTGAGAAATAAGAATTAAGAACTAACGACTATCGGACTACCAGACTAACGACTAAATAAGGAGGTTATCATGAATTTGTTGATTACCGGGGGAGCAGGCTTTATCGGAAGTAATTTTGCGCGCTATATTCTTAAAAAGTATCCTCATTATAGGGTTATAGTTTTAGATAAGCTCACCTATGCAGGGAATTTAGATAATTTAAAGCAATTTTTAAATCCGGATAATTTATACTTAAAGGAAGATTATCCTACAAAATATTCTCATCACCCGGTGGATGAGCTGAAAGCCTCTTTTCCTCTTAATGATTTTCTCTTTATTCAAGGTGATATCTGCGATGCAGAGCTTGTAGGAAGAGTATTCCCCCGGGTGGATATTGTGATAAATTTTGCTGCAGAAACTCATGTAGACCGTTCCATAATGGAAGCAGGAAGCTTTGTTACCACTGATGTTTACGGAACTTATGTGCTTCTGGAAGCCGCTAAAAAATATCGCCTGAGAAAATACATTCAGA
>JAYEHT010000180.1:0-2273 GCA_034659655.1 Candidatus Aerophobota bacterium
GGATAAAAAGATAGAAAGAATTTTTCCCTCCAGAGTAATTTTACCCTTATCTCAGCATACAGGTGCTCCCGGCAGACCTCTGGTAAAGAAAGGTGATTTAGTTGAAGAAGGCAAAAAGATTGCTGACAGTTCTTCTTTTATTTCCAGCCCTATTCACGCCAGCATCTCCGGGAAGATTGCTTCAATTAAAAGAATGCCTCACCCAGTAATGGGTGAGATGGAGGCGATAGTCATAGAAGGAAACGGTGAAAGAAAAAACTGGGAGGAAAAAAGAGTTGATTTATCCTCATTGAAAAAAGATGAGATAAGGAAAATAGTTCGAGAAGCAGGAATTGTAGGACTGGGAGGCGCAGCTTTTCCTACCCATGTGAAGCTTACCCCTCCCAAGGATAAACCGATAGACACGGTAATATTAAATGGCTGTGAGTGCGAGCCTTATTTAACCGGAGATTACCGTCTTATGTTAGAGAGACCGGATGACTGTATTTGTGGATTGAAAATCATTATAAAGGCAACGGATGCAAAAAGAGGATATATAGGCATTGAGAATAATAAGCCCAGGGCTATAAAATTGATGAGAAATAAATTGAAGAATGAAGATAATCTAAAAGTGATCCCTTTAAAGACAAAATATCCCGAAGGTGGAGAAAAGATGCTCATTAAGGCTGTTTTAGATAGGGAGGTTCCTGCAGGAGGACTGCCTTTAGATGTAGGGGTGATAGTTAATAATGTAGGAACAGCAGTGGCTATTTTTGAAGCTATAAAATATAAAAAACCTTTGATGGAAAGGGTAGTTACAGTAACAGGGGAAGCTGTAAACAAACCAGCTAATTTTTTAGTTCCCCTGGGAACACCATTTAGTTGTCTTCTGGAAAAATGTGAAGGATTAAAAGAGAATGCAAAAAAGGTAATGATGGGTGGGCCAATGATGGGTATAAGCCAGCATACTTTAGATGTTCCTGTAATTAAAGGAACCTCCGGTATTTTAGTATTCGGTGAAGAAGAGATAGAACTTGAAGAAGAAAAGCCCTGTATTAAATGTGCTCGATGTGTAGACCATTGCCCTATGAGTCTTCTTCCCACCTTTTTAGCTCGTTTAATAAAGAATGAAAGATGGCAAGAGCTAAAAGATTATAATATTATGGATTGTATTGAATGTGGGTGCTGCAGTTATGTCTGTCCTTCCAAAATCCCTATCGTTCACTTAATTAAACAGGGTAAACTGGAGCTTCGAAAGGAGAAATGAACCCGAGTGGCTATAATGTTATTGGTGTAGATTTAGGAGGAACAAATATTGTTTCCCTCCTTGTAAATAGAGAAGGAAAGATAATAAGCAAGGATAAGCGGGAAACATTAGCTAAAGAAGGAAAAGAGAAGACTATCAATCAATTAGTTAATTCAGTAAAGACCGTAATTAAAGAAGGAGAAAAAAGAGGTACCACTTTTGAATCAATATTAGGGCTGGGAATCGGTGCTCCCGGACCTCTAAATATAAAAAAAGGAGTAGTCTACCTTGCTCCCCATTTGCCTGATTGGCGAAATGTCCACTTAACAAAAATTTTAAGGGGTAAATTGGAATTATCTGTATTTTTAGAAAACGATGCTAATGCTGCTGCCTTAGGTGAATGGTGGAAGGGAGCAGGGAGAAATATTGATAACTTAGTTTTACTTACTCTGGGAACAGGAATTGGAGGAGGAATAATCATTAATGGTGAGGTTCTTCACGGCTCCTGCGATATAGCAGGAGAAATAGGACATATAATAATTCATGAAGAAGGACTTCCTTGTAGTTGTGGGAGTAGAGGATGCCTTGAGGCTTATGCTTCTGCAACGGGAGTTGTTAGAAGAACTATTGCTGCCCTAAAAGAAGGGAGAAAAAGCATTCTTATTGATTGGGTATCGGGCAATTTAGAAAAGATTAATTGTGAGCTGGTTTATCAGGCAGCGAAAGAGAACGATAAACTGAGTCAGTGGATAATTGAAGAAACGGCGAGATATTTAGGAATTGGCATTACTAATATAGTTAATATCTTAAATCCTGAGATGGTTATTCTCTCCGGTGGAATGAGTCAGGCTGGAGATTTAATACTTAAACCGGTGAGAAAATATGCTAAAAGATACGCTCTTAAACCGGCTATTGAAAGAGTAAAGATAGTGCAGGGTAGTTTATTAGAAGATGCAGGAGCTATAGGAGCAGCTATTACTGTGTTAAAGAGAAAAAATTTAGTAGTGTGGTATGATGTCAAGTGAAACAAAACATAATACCGCCTGGA
>JAYEHT010000181.1:0-2251 GCA_034659655.1 Candidatus Aerophobota bacterium
TACTACTCTTTCCCCTAAGGGTCTAATTTCCATACTTGTATCCCTCCTCTCTTATTTTTAATTTTGAAAACTATTATATATTTCTTAATAAAATTGTCAAGTCCCCGCATCAAATCCCTGAAAAATTGAAAGTAAACGGTGATTTTGGGAGTCCAGGGAAGAATAGACTAAAATGAGAAGTTTTTGATAGGAAAATGGAAGAGGGAAAAGTAATT
Source organism: Candidatus Aerophobota bacterium (assembly GCA_034659655.1). Classification (GTDB taxonomy): domain Bacteria; phylum Aerophobota; class Aerophobia; order Aerophobales; family JAGGXI01; genus JAGGXI01. The sequence goes on from JAYEHT010000181.1 coordinate 216, forward strand.
TGGAAGGATTCTATCTTTGCTGATGCCCTATAAGCCCTAAAGGTGGGAAAAAAGCAATACCCACCCTATTGGGGGCGAAATAGTCCCTTAAATTTGGAAGAAAGCTATAGGAAAATTACTCTTGTTTTAGTCTTTTTATAAACTCTCCTATTTTCTTTTTGGAAGCCTTCTCAACTAACATTTTCTCTAATTCTTTGGCAATTTCTTTACCGGTAGATTTAGCAGTCCGTTTAGCTACCAGATTAGCATAGCTAACTCCACTGAATATACCATAATATTTATCTCTTCCATAGACTATTAGAGCAGCACCTGAAAGGTAAGATAACTCACCCCTTTGTCTCATTTCATCCTGGAGCTTCTCCATTTTATCTTCGTACCTCATCTCCAAGACCTTTACTGCATTGTAGAGAATAAGAATGGTCCAGATTCTTGCTTGGATGGAATTCAGGGTTCTTCCAGCAAAATCTCTTAAGCTCCATCTTTGTGATAGGTACCTTATTCCCTGATTTTCAATGGTCCATCTGTCTTTATAGAGCTTGTAGATTTTAAAAGGGTCAGCTTTAGCATCTAAGGTGGTAACATAAATTCTTCTTCTTTCTCTTCCGTTATGCTCATCATAGACAATGACACAATTAACTTTACCCAAGTCCTTTTCTTTCCCCTCCTTAGAATATCTTCTTAGGTAAAGTCCATTGATACCGCAGAGCCTGATCTTCTTTTTCTCTTTTCTTCCTCTTCTCTTAACAGTTATCCATCTTTCCTTGAAAGTTGGTTCTATTCCTCTTTGGTAGTATTCTACATGCTTTACAAAATCAAGATCATCATCTCTCACTAAGGTAACAAAGTCTATACCCCATCTATTTTTTAATTCCCATAAGAGGTGTCCTCCCCAATAGCCTCTGTCCAGAGTAAGGTTATCTATTATCTTGCCTACCTTACCTTTGCCCAGATGTTTTTCTATTTTCTTAAAGATAGAAATGAGTAGTCTCCTCTCATCGCTGTTTATGGGACCTAAAGCACATCCTATGAATCTTAATCTCCCTGTGGTGGTAACATTCATCAAAAGTTCTAATTTGTAGCCGTATTTATACCTTTTCTCCTTTTTCTTCCATACTCTACCCATTCCTTCAAAGGTTTTCCCGTAAGGAACTTCTAACTCTACCCCATCGGCAACATACTCTTGACCCCTTATCCATCTTTTATCCCTCAAGAGCTTCAAATGTTTATAGAAGGCTTTATCTGATTCACTTCGAGGGATTTTCTTTAAATGATTTCTTAAAGTTCCTAAATCTATTATCCCTTTTCCCTCTTTTTCAGCTTTCTTTATTCTTTCAATGTTAAAACCAATGTCAGAGGCAAGCTTACCATCCTTGATGATTTTACCGGCTCCGGCTATCTTTCTTACAGCCATAAGCTCTTTTAAAATGAGAATCCCTAAGATGATTTTGCCTGAATATCCATTATTCTTTCCCATTTTTATCAGCATTCCTGTAATGGTATCCCAAAGATTTACTCTTTTTAAAAAATCAACAAGAAACTCATTAGCTCCAAAATCACTTTCTACTGCCCGAACCTCTTCCTCATTAATGATAGCCTCCTCTATTTCCCTTTCATTCCTTACCCACACCTTAATAGCTTCTCTCATTTTCCCCCTCTCTTTCTGTATTCATCTACTTCTCGACAATTCAAAACTCTTATCTTCTCTAAAAGAGATCTTATCTTCTTGTTTATCTTGGTAAGGCGAGCTAATTTATGCTGGAACCGAGCGTATCCTTTAGCTTCAGCTTCTATCTTGTAAAGATCGCTCTTTTTTACATAGGTCATTCTCGTTCTTCCTTTTCTTCTTTCTGAAAGATAAGGATATGGGCCATGAGGAAATCCCTTTTTGCACCGACAATTCTTTTTACCGCAATAGTTGGGTAAAAAGACTAAGGAGGCTCTAATCATCTTTTTGGGTCTAAAAAGTGAATCTTCTAATCTTTTTCGATCCTCTCTTAACCCGACTATCTCTTGACGAATATCACTAAGAGCTTTTC
>JAYEHT010000182.1:0-11471 GCA_034659655.1 Candidatus Aerophobota bacterium
TAAATATCAGGATAAATAAGGTGCTCTTATCTCGTCCTATCTGGACGACTAAATCACCTACTTCTCTCACCCAGTAGGTTAACAGTAGGGAAATATTCGATATTTTTTAGGAAAACTTACCTATTACTTATTATTTTCCGGTTGTCAAGAATTTCTCGGGACTTTTCCCTCTTTAATTATTATAATTCTTAATTCTTAATGCTTAATTCTATGATTTTCTTGACGCCTCCAGTGTTTAAGATAAGATGATGTTGTCCAGGTTTTAGTCTGGAGAGAGATCATCCTAATCAGGTTGAAGGAAGTCAGGGCGGGGTGAGTATACACTTATCGAATCCGGATATAATATAAACTGGGTAATAGGTAAGATTTCCTGAAAAGAGGAGGTCTAAGCTTTATAGAAGCTAATCTACTACTTACATTCACTCTTTTAGGAAAACTAACCTATTACTAAACTGGAGGGGATAACTATGAAAGAGATAAGTTTTAATGAATGGAAAAAGTTAAATATGAAAGTCGGGAAGATCTTAGAAGTTGAAAGAATTCCAGGAACTGAAAAATTATACAAATTACAGGTTGATATTGGAGGAGAAAAACCAGTTCAAATTGTCACAAGTTTAGTCCCATATTATCCAGAAGAAGAGTTAAAAAATAAAAAAATAGTAGTTCTTGTGAATTTGAAACCTGCAAAATTTGCAGGAGAAATTTCTGAAGGTATGCTATTATGCGCAGAGAAAGAAGATGAAAGTGAGTGTGTTCTTCTAACTGTAGAGAAAGATATAGATGTTGGAACTCAAATTACATAAAGGCACTCAATATTAAAAATTAAAAATTAAAATCCTGAAACCAAAATTCAGCACAATACGATTTAGGAAACAGATATTGATTAAAAAAGGCAACTACTTAGCCATGGATTTGCATGAATGAACACAAAGATTCGTGATAATTAGTGGCTGAGTAGTAATTAGTTTTGGATCTGTTTAGGAAATCTATTACAGGAGGTCAGCTATGTATGTTTACCAAATAATTTATTCTATTGTGGCAATAGTTGTTCCCTGGTTTGTTAAAAAGTTTATTTCAGATCGGGCGATTGATAAGGTTGCCGCAAAACTGCGGTTAGAAGAATATGCAGCTAAACCCATCAAAAAGATGTTTACCGTGATTATTTACATCATTGCTTTCTTTTTCCTGTTGGGCATCTGGGGCATGAGAGGAACCTTAACCGGACTGTTAGCTGGAGCAGGATTTGCTGGTATCGTCATCGGTCTTGCAGTCAGAGGCGTCGTTTCAGATCTTCTCTCCGGAGTAATAATCTTCTTTGACTGCCCGTTTAAGATCGGGGACGCACTGGTTGTTGGAGATGTTGGTGGGCAAGTGTTAGATATAGGAATGAGGTCGGTGAAAATAAGAAGCTGGGATGGTGTCTATGTTACCATACCCAATAGCAAAATTTGCTCTGAAGTATTAAAAAATTATACTCATTACAACAGAAGAAGACTGGAAATTAATGTAGGAGTAGACTATGAAACTGACTTAGAAATTGCCAGAAAAGCGATAAGTAAAGCCCTGCAAAGAGAGGATCTTCCAATATTAAAAGATCCTGAACCTCTGGTCTTTCTGGACAAATTGGCTGGTTCCTCTATCGATTTTAAAATACTCTTCTGGTTTCAGTATGATATTCCAATGAGTTTTTTTAATCTTAAAGGAAGGCTCATCCAGGCAATAGTTGAAGAGTTTAGAAAACAAAAGATCACTATTCCCTTTCCTCAGGTTACAATTTCTTCACGCGAGGAAGCAGAGCTTGCAATTTCAACAGGACAAAATGATCGATGAGAAGATGAACGAACAAATTACCTCTTTAGAAAGAGAAAGGGGATTAAAATATATCCTCTACGATGGAATGATGTTCCAGGCTATGTTTAATTTGTCCAGTGGAGCCTTTATCATTGCTTTTAGCCTGATGTTGGGAGCATCTAACTTTATTATAGGATTACTGGCAGCGGTTCCTTTTTTAGGAAATATCTTTCAAATTCCAGCTGTGCTCGTAGTTGAAAAAGTTAGAAAACGCAAACTTATCTCTATTTTGACTTCTCTCGCCTCGCGGGTTTGGCTACCAGTCTTTGCGCTGATACCACTGCTTTTTATACAGTCCGGGCTTTCTGTCCTCATTACGGGTATTTTTCTCTCCGGGGTTGCTGCTGCTTTCTCTGCCTGTGCTTGGAGTTCCTGGATGAGGGATCTGATACCCGACGAGGTCAGAGGTGAATTTTTCTCCAAACGCCTGATATGGAGTTTTGCTCTGGCAATACCTGTGTCTCTGGTAGCCGGTCGATTTGTTGATTTTTGGCAAGTTCGTTTCCCTGCATATGCTGCCTTTGGTTACTCTATAGTATTTCTTGTTGCCTTTGGATTTGGAGTTGGTAGTATTTTGGCACTTCGGAAAACTCCTGAGCCCTCAATGGGAGAGCCCGCTGAGAGAATTTCCCTTCGGGAGATAATAAGCTTTCCTTTTAAGGACGAAAATTTCAGGAAAATGCTGAAATTTATCACCTTTTGGTCTCTTTCATTTAACTTTGCAGTTCCCTTCTTCGTTGTCTATATGCTCCAAAGAATTGGATTATCTTTAACTGGTGTGATAGTTTTCACGGTCATCACTCAGCTTTTTTACCTCTTTTTTCTTCGTATCTGGGGCCCACTCACAGATAGATTCTCCAACAAGTCGGTAATGGAGGCGAGTGGGATACTTCTACTTATTTGCTTCATTGCCTGGCCTTTTACTACCCTTCCGGAAATATATGCTGCTACCTTCCCACTTCTGAGTCTCATTCATATCCTCTTAGGAATCGCTGTTGCAGGAGTTTCTATCTCTTCCTTTAATATCGCTTACAAATTAGCCCCTCCAGGTGATGCTACCAAATATTTAGCTGTAAATGGTGCTTTAGTCTCTGTGGGCATGGGAGTCGGTCCTATTCTGGGAGGACTGCTCGCTGATCTTTTAGCTTTAATGGAACTTTCTCTCATCTTTCGTTGGCTCATTCCTGAGGAAGGATGGGCAGCCTATCTTTTGGACTTCAGAGGACTTGATTTTCTCTTTTTTATTGCCTTCATCCTGGGAGTTTATGCTCTGCGTCTACTTGGAAGGGTTCGTGAGAAAGGAGAAGTCCCCAAGAAAATAGTTTATCGGGAATTTATCAGCGAGACTCGAAGAGCAATTAGAAATATTTCAAGTGTTGGAGGGCTCTCCTCCCTCGCCTATCTTCCTGCTTATCTTCTTCGCAGACAGCGAGAGAAGAAACAGAGTTGAATGTAAAATGAAAATGAGCAGCTATTTCTTTAGCTTACCTCCTGATTTTTGGAAAGAGAATCCTATTTCTATTGGATCCTTTAAAGTTTACCTTATCTGGTTCGATTCTATGGGGGCAAAGTCGAGTTGTACTTTAATAGAGACCCCGGATCTCAAGATACTGGTTGACCCGGGAGTAGCTGCCATGCAACCGAGTTATCCTCTTTCGGATAAGGAAAAATTAAATTTAAGAAAAATTGCCTTGAAATGCATTAAAGAAGCTTCAAAAAAGGTGGATGCGATTTTTATATCTCACTACCACTACGATCATCATACTCTTCTCCGGGAAGCAGAGGAAATTTACAAAGGAAAATCATTGTGGATAAAAAACCCGAATCTCTGGATCAATCATTCTCAATGGAAAAGATCACGTCTATTTTTAAAACAACTGCTTGGCAGTAAATTGGAGAAAATGTATACTTCTAATTTCTCTTTTCATATTGAGGACCCTCTAAATAATCTTCCTCTTGCTCGAGAAAAAAATTATGGTTCCTATCAAAAAAGAAGAGAAGAGCTTTTAAAAAAAGGGAGAGGACGACTGGAGAAACTTATTAAAAAGTGGAGAGAAGGACCCTGGATAAATGAGGAAAATTTAAAAAGAAATAGAATTTACTTAGCTGATGGAAAAAGCTTTCAAGTTGGTGATACTAAAGTAAAGTTTACTTTGCCACTTTTTCACGGAATGGAATATGATAAAGTAGGGTGGGTAACAGCATTGGTAGTAGAAAGAGCCAAAACTAGACTTATTTATTCCTCAGATCTCCAGGGACCGATAATAGAAGACTACGCCAGCTGGATAGCGAGAGAAAAACCTCATATTCTTATACTGGACGGTCCCCCTACTTATCTTCTTGGGTATATGCTGAATTCTGTTAATCTTAAGCGGAGCATTAAAAATCTTATTTATATTTTAGATGAGGTTTCTCCCCAAATTCTTATCTATGATCATCACCTTTTAAGAGATTATCGATACCGCGAAAGGGTTGCCAGAATATACGAGTATGCAGCAAAGAAAAATAAGAAAATACTAACAGCTGCTGAGTGGCACAAGCAAGAACCGCTTATCCTGAAGCTAACCAGATCTCTATGATGCTGGCTTTATATCCATCTCTGCAGGAGAGATTTCACTGGATTTGAAGCCTTGACCATGGCCAGCGGCTTTTCATAGTGCCGGGCGAATTGCTCAGGTAGCGTTCCCATGACTACCTGGTGGAATAACCGTTCCCGGGTCGCACCCATGACAACCAGCTCGTAATGCTTTGCTTCCTTAAGGAGGGTGGGCAGAAGATCACGGGAGATAGCGTACCCGGGCTCAAAGAGTGAGCTGGGCCTACCAAGCGATGGCACCACTTCCTTCAGGAAAGCTTCAATATCCTGGGTGGGTTTACCCGGTGGAGATATGTGGAAGACGACTATGCGGCCACCCTTCCGCTCAACAAGTATCGAGGCTACCTCGAGGGCAAATGCACTGTTGGGGCCTCCAGCAAAAGGAACGAGCACGCGCCTGTACTTTTGCTGGTGATAGTTCTTCAAAACTACAATGTTGCAGGGTGCTTGCTCCAATACGGGATCTACGGTACTCCCCAGAGCGAAGCCTCTGCGTCTGTATCCTCTCCACCCCATAATTAGTAGGTCGGTTCTTTGCTCAGCAGCAGCCGAAATGATTCCCCGTGCAATGTTACGACAATAGCGCATTGTGCTACCAAAAGTAAAACCAGCTGAGAGATAAAGCATCGCTTCCGTAATAGCCTCCTCGCCTGCAAGTATGGACCTGGAAGCATCTGAAAGGGGCAGCTGGGGCGGCACGGGTACCATGTGTATTACCTCCACTTCCGCTCTCTTTGCTTGGCAAAACCGATAGCTTTGCCAGGCGAGTTGTACGGCGTTTGCCGGGTTGGCAATGGCAACCAAAACCCGGTAGTTCCTCTTGTTAGGGAGAGGCTCTTCCCGAAGGACCACAACCTCCTCCTCTGTTACTGTCGTTTTGCGCCTGGAATAAGTGTAGTAAATCACGATTCCCAGGGCTATCCAGGCCGGTCCCACAATCCAGGCTATCAGACTCATATGGATCAGCCACACAGCTAAGAAGGCTTGAATGATTATGGCGGCAATCGGGGGAAAGGGAAAGAATGGCATAACAAATCCATAGGTCAGTTCATCTCCCATATAATGGCGGCTGCGAATTACGCAGAGGTTCACCAGAAAAAAGAGGAAGAGAAACATCATGCTGGCACTCGATGCCACATCTATGGTGGGCAGGAAGGCTGCCACGCTGATCACCAGCCCGGCAGTGAAAAGAAGAGCAACATAGGGGGTGAGTTTTCTTCTGGAGATGCAGGAGAAGATACGCGGCAGCATACGATCCCGCCCAAGAGCATAAGAGACACGTGTGGCAGAATAGATTGTAGCATTCAGAGCTGATGTTGAGGCAAAAATGACAGTGATGGTAGTCAGAAAACCCCCAAAAGGAATAAGTTGTGAAACAGCTTCTCCAAAACCCCTTTCACCATATTTTCCAATCCAGATCCATGCAGGCTCGCCAACACCCTTCACTGCCACGATGGATGCAAAGGAGACCCCTACGTAAGTAAATACAACTATGAGTATGGAGTAAAGCATAGCCTTGGGGAGATTACGACGGGGCTCTATGGCCTCATCACCGGTCTGGGCAATTACTTCAAATCCCTCGAAAGCGACTTAGGTGAAGCCCATAGTGACTAGGAGCGTGGTCCAACCGTGAGGAAGAAACGGCTTGAAGTTTAACAGACGCTCCGGGTCATACAGGGCTGTTCCTATTCCTACCAATGCAATGAAGGCAAGGGTTAATGTCTGTCCCAGTGTGAGTAGAGCTCCTATGCCCCCGGTTTGGGACACCCCCCGGTAGTTGATATATATAAATATGGTGCCGGCTGCAACGGCTACCAGCTTCTCAAATAGGGGGAGCTGTGTACTTGCTATGTGAATAAAGCCGAGCTGGGAAAGGTAGTGGACCGTGTAGATGGCGAAGGTCACTGCATAGAGGCTTCCCGCTACGGAGGAGGCGAACCACTCCATCCATCCGGCCAGGAAGCTGGTGGAGCGACCAAAGGCAATTCTTGCAAAGTTGTAAGCACCCCCGGCTCGGGGGACGGCCGAACTGAGCTCAGCGTACGACATAGCAGTGAATATAGCAATGACTCCATTCAGGGCGAATGTGAGTATTACCCCACCAGGTCCTGCTACCCTCACGCTGGTGCCAATCCCGAGGAAGATCCCAGCACCGATCATCATTGCCACGCCCATCATAATAATATGGAAAAGATTGAGCTCGCGGGAAAGCGTTGTAGCTATCCTGGATTGTCCGACCTCAGGGTTATTCATTATCAATCTCCCGTTTTATCTCCCGCAATGTCTTTGGGGACCTGGAGCGGATACGTTCGATAATACGCCGGCTCCACAAAGTCAAAATAACAACAGCACTTAGTGCAAGTACTGTTAGTATTATTCCAATTATGATGTTAGATGTCATCTCTATACTCCCCAGCCCTCGGCTTTACATCTGTTTCTTGTTTCTCGAAGATAGAAGACAGTCAGTTCAGAACTTTTAATTTCTGATGCATAAATTTCTTTCAAGGATAATTCGGATTTAAAGTATGTCAAATTATGTGAAATGTTTTGTTCTCTGTACTTCTTTAGAAATCCTCAAATGTCAAATATCCCTGCAATTGTGATTCTCCCCCACAGGAAGGCTACCGAGACCGCTATAGCATTTCCGATTACTATTCCCAACCAGACGCCAGTGAGGCCAAATCCAAGAAGTATTCCCAGTAGATATGCCACTGGAACCTGGAGAATTATCGTTCTCAGGATGGTAATCACTAAAGCTTTTTTACCCTTTCCAACTCCCTGGAACATCGCTGAAGTCAGCATGCCCAAAGGAATTGTCGGATAAAGAAGAGCTGCCCACCTGAGAAAGTTTATCAGATCACCCAATATGCGGGCTGCTCCTTCAGAATACGTGAATATATAAGCTACCCGGGGAGCAAATAATGCCACAACAATGGCTATTCCAAGTTCTATCAGAATTCCTATTTTTATAGCATAGAGGTAAGCTGTATTGAGCTTCTCTTTATCTTTTGCTCCAAAAGCTGCTCCTGTGACAGGTGTAACAGCTGCAGCCATTCCAATTAAAGGTATGATGCCCAGCATAACTATTCTCCAGCCGCTGGTGAAAACCGCAACGCCATCCGTTCCACCTGCCCAGATGACAACTATGTTCAGGAAGACCATAGATATAGACATCGAGAGCTGTGCCGCCGAAGCGGGTATACCAACTCTAAGTATCTCTTTTATTATCGTTTTATTGAATTTAAAGTCCTTGAGAGTTATGTCCACATAGGTGTCTCGCTTCACAAAGAGCCAGTAAAGGAATAAAGATGCTGAGACTGTCAATGAAGTGAGCGTTGCCCAGGCTGCACCTCCCACACCCATATTGAGGGTGTAAATATAGATGGGATCGAGCACTATATTGAGCCCCGAACCAAGAACCAATGCATACATTGCCCTCTTTGTATCGCCCTCTCCCCTGAGTATGGCGTTCGCTACGTTAGAGAATACAAGGATTACAGCTCCTCCAAAGAGCACTCTTGCGTAATCAGCGGCCATTATCCCCACTTCTCTGTTCCCACTGAAGGAAATAAATATACTTTTAAGGAAAGGCAACAATGGCAAACTCATAGCCAGGCCTATGATTATACCGATCAAAATCGTATGAATCGCTGTGTTATCGGCATCTTTTTTATTCCTCTCACCTATCCTTCTGGAGATTGCGGAGCCTCCACCTATACCCACTCCGGCTCCAAGGGCTATTATTATTATGAAGAAGGGGAAGAACAGACCCACAGCTGCTAACTGATCAGCTCCAAGTCCAGCAACCCAAATACCATCGGCTATATTGTATATCGTTTGAACAAACATTCCTATCATCATCGGCACAGAAAGCCTTAGAATAGCCTTTTTTGGGTCCCCTAAGAGATTTTTTACTCCCTGAGTTACCTTGCTCTCCCGGTCTTCCATCTCAGTCCTGCTCCTTGCTAGCTTCTACCTCGTGGCCAGTTTTTAGGTGTAAATTAAGATACAATCATAAGCCGGGAACTAAGGAATGTCAAGCCAAGCAAAAGAAATTTAAGGAAATCATTTGGTGAGTCATTTTTGAGGAGATCCCAACTCAAAGTTATGACAAATTAGTTTTTTTGAGTCCCATAAGGTCTGAAACATTTCAAGGATAAATACTTTGGGGTGAGCCAACCTTTTTCCCCGAGAGTTTTCCTCAGGCTTGACTTTTCTTTTGAGATTCGGGAGAATGAAATAGGACACTAAGAAAAATTAAGGGGATTGAAAATGGAGAGTACCTGGATAAAGACATCACCTCCCACAGAATTGGTTGAATATCTATCTCGCACCACAGGTGTTAAAGAAATTCTAACTTCTGATAGTTGGAAAGAATTGTTGGAAGACTCCAGGTTAAGAGATGTAGAAGTGAGAACCTACAAAGTCAACGCTCTAGGCCAGTTCATTAATGAAATTAGTTACATAGGATTAAAAGATTATTTAAGAGGTTGGCATAGATTTTTGTCCCTCATTGTAAGTTCCCCAGCTTTCAGGAAATACCTAAAAGAAGCATGGCCTCCTAAGAATATTTCTAAGAGTTATTTAGAATACCTGGGATACGGAATATACGTTGGCCAAAAATAAAAGAGGTGGCGAGTAAGCAATTTGTCTAACAGTTATGTCTCTAACAAAATTTATCAGGGATGTACAAAAGAGATATGAAGCAATTCCAACTCCCGGTGCTATAGTTTACAATGCGACAGCAGCAAAGATTCTTCGAAAGCCGGAAAGAAAGATAGCCGAGGACATAGTTGAGAAGATGGGAAGTGGAACTATTCTTGATTTAGGTTCAGGAACAGGTTATTTATCAATAGAGATTGCAAAGAGGGCAACGAGCCTAAAGGTGTACGGGGTTGATTTGAGTAAAGGAATGGTCAAGATTGCAAGACATCATGCGAAAGGTGTTGAAAATGCACAATTTGAGTTTGGCAATGTTGCTGACCTTCCTTTTGAGGATGATTCGATTGATTTTATCGTTAGTACAGGCTCTTTACATCACTGGAGGAAGTCGGTTAAGGTGTTCGATGAATGCTACCGTGTTTTAAAAAGTGGCAAAGAAGCATGGATATATGATGGATGTGCAGAGGGTGCTGAGCAATATGGCTTTCCTCATGGTTTGATTTTGCGAAAGATTTTGGAAGCACATGGCTTCACTCTGGCTGAGTATAAAAGCGAGATCAAGAGCTTATGGGAGCAAACAAAGTTCAAGGGCAGTTACAGAATGAAGCAAACAGATATTTGGATGAAGATTATACTCAAGAAGTATAGGTGAAGTTGGGTTAGCAATTTGGGAAAATCAAGCAAATTTGAAGACTTCCCGGGGGAACCGGCCGGTCTTATCAACTTCTGCTGCTATCGGAGCAATCTCCTTTCTCAGTAGTCGTTTCATAACCAGAGATACTATATCGAACTAAATGTTATATTGCAAGACCTGACCCCCAATTTTCGTTATCTAAAATCGATATTGACATTTTAAGCTAAATCTCATAACATAATTAAGTAGCTCTTTAAATTTAAATCTAAAAAAGAAAAAGAAGGGAGTGGGATGGACTTTAGAGAGATTAAGGATGTTTGTAAATTTTGTCAGGAATCTGGATTTGAGTTTTCTACCCAGCATGATAGGGTCCTAGAAACAGCTGATGAACGAATCGCTGTAGAGTTAAGAAGTGGTCTGGATTATTCAGAAATTGAAAGCGGCTCAGTAGATGGCCTTTTTTCATTTAATGCCATGCTTCCATTCTTAGAGTATTGTCTTATAAAAGGTAAAAGGTTGCATCGAATTTTTCTCAAGGAAAGTTCAAAAGTATTAAAGGAAGGGAAACCACTGATTTTGGTTAAAAATGGGAGAATGAGTAGAATTCCTTTCCAGCTAAGATTATATAGACCTCATAAATCTATTGAACTATTTTTATGAATATTAAAGGAGGAGAAGAATGAGTGTGCCGAGAAAGCTTCTTAGTTCTTACCAGTGTAAGTCTGGTCTGGATAAAGGTTAGCCACCAGTCCAGCACCAAATCCCACGCATAGGGCGGTAACAAACTATGTGAAGCTGGGAGGCGGGAGGTATCGGGCCGCAACGCAAGTGAAGGGATTGAGCCCCGAAATAACCATCGTCTCGGTGGCCGATATTGTTCATTTAGGAGCAGGCAGAACTCTTGTAACTGTATTGGCAAGGTTATGAGAGCCCGACGGGGTCTAAGACCGTGGCAAGATACCAAATGGAGCTAAGAGGAACTCGGGAGAACCGGAGCGTGTCCCAAGTAAATATCATTTACAAGCCTATAGAGGGCAAGGAATGATATGACGCTCTGGTAGTCGGACTAACTCATAGTACCGATAAAGCAGAGTAATAACTGTGGAGGGAAGGAGTTGGCAGTGATGCAATTGGACGGCAGGGACACATCTTCCGCACTCAGAGGCGGAGCAAAGATGAGAACAAAACTGCCGTCCATAACTCGGCGAGCCAGAGAAGATCCACAATTGGAGTTTACCTCATTAACTCATTTACTTACAGTGGATTTTCTCAGGGAATGCTTCTGGGACCTTAAAAGGGACAAAGCCCCGGGAGTGGATGGGATAACGGTTAAGGAGTATGAAGCCAACTTAGAAGAAAACATCAAGGATTTAGTGACCAGATTAAAAGAATGGAGATATAGACCAAAGCCTTCAAGAAGAGTCTATATTATTGATGTTAATGGCAAGAGAAGGCCGCTGGGTATTCCTGCAGTGGAGGATAAGATAGTCCAGATGGGAATTAAGAAAATCCTTGAGGCAATCTTTGAGGTTGACTTCCTTGATGTATCCTTTGGATTTCGTCCTAATCGCAGCTCTCATGATGCTTTAGATGTTGTGGATAAGGCGATAATGACCAGACCAGTTAATTATGTTGTGGATATGGATATTGAGAAGTTCTTCGACACAGTAGATCACAAATGGTTAATGAAGTGCTTACAGCAGAGAATAATAGACCCAAACCTCTTAA
>JAYEHT010000183.1:0-2237 GCA_034659655.1 Candidatus Aerophobota bacterium
CATTCCTTCTCAAGATAATTTTTTATCTCCAATGTTAAGAGGCTTTTCGGCTTCAAGATATTTTTGTTAAGTGTAAAATCTACCGATTCTCCACTTCGGTCAACTATACATCCTACTCCTACCACTTCTCCCTTACTTTTCTCTACTATTTCTATAATCTTTTTTACTGAACCCCCGGTAGTAATCACATCCTCTACTATTAAGACTTTCTCTCCCGGATATATCTTAAATCCCCTTCTTAAGATGAGTTTCTTCTCCTCTTTTTCAGCGAAAATAGCCCGTGCTCCTCGTATCTCCGCTACTTTTTGCCCTATTAAAATACCCCCGAGTGCTGGACTTGCTACTACATCAATAGGCTCGTTTTTAAAGAGCTCGGCGAGCTCTTCGCATAGTTTAGCAGCGTATGAAGGATATTGAAGCACTAAAGCCATCTGGATGTATCCAGCAGTATGAAGACCGGAGGAGAGTTTAAAATGACCTTTCCTTAAAGCTCCTCCCTTTTTTAAAATATCCACCACTTCCTTTTTACTTAACATTCTCATCTCCAGAAATTTACTTTAATTCTATCCCCACAGCTCTTTTTATTAACCCCTCAAGCCTCTTTTCCGATACACCAGGAGCTTGCTGGATAAAATCAGGAATTATGGTAATAAGAGGTAGAGTCTTTTCTTCCCCAGTTTTTTCGATTGTTTCTAAATGCTCTGCAGCTAATGATTCTGTAATAAAAATGATGCCATACTCTTTTTTTACTGATTCTCGAAGAATCTCCTCTAACTTTGCGGAGTCTTCACAAATTATCGTCTCTATCCCTGTTCCCAAAAAAGGGAGGGAACTCTCTTTATCGGCAATAATAGCTATTTTAAACATAAAGTTTCCCCGCTACCTATTTATTAAGTTTTGAGCAACTTTTTCTCTCAAAATTATTCGCAGGCGCTTTATCTCTTGCTTTTTAAGCAATATATAATTAATTAGAGGCTCTCTTCCAAAGCTAACATAAAAACCTCTTTTGCTGTATCTTAAAATATATTCATCGAAAAATTTATCCAGAGAGAGTAAAGATTCTTCTCTTTCCCCCTTCCCTTCCAAAACCTGCTTTGCTATTTCTATATAATCTGTGCTGCTCAATTCCTTTTCCATAGATTCTTTGGGTTGAGAAGATAAGTTTATCCATACCTTCTTATCTACTTCTCCTCCTTCAATTAGAGCTTCTTTTAAGAGTTTTCCTTCATCCTCTCTTCCTAAAAATTTAATCCTGAAGAAAGTCTTTATATTAAAAGAATCAATCTCTTTTTGAATTAATTGGGTAAGAAAGAGAGCATTATAATCCCTTAATCTCTGATATACCCAATGAAAGAACAGCTTATCCATAAGAGTATCTAAAATATAGGGCTCGGGGTTCTCTTTAATCGAGGAGAGAACTTCCTCTAGTAGACTCTTTAATCGAGGAGGAAGAGGAGTAAAATCTTCTTTTTGCACAGCCTCTTTCAGAGTCTCTATATCTAATGTTCCTGCCGGAGAAAGACTCGCTTTTAATTGAGAAGCAGGCCCCGAGGATAAATTTTCTTGAAAATGGGCTTTAAGGAGAACTTTTAAGTTATGAAAATCATACTCTATCCAGAATAAGTCTACGAGGTCTGGCTGAGGGCAAAAGCTCCTTATCTCTTTATAAGTTCTTTTTAGCTCTTCTTCTAATATCTGCTCAAAATTTTTCTCTTCCGCTTTTTTAAGGGACTCTGAATAAGGGAAGATCTTCTCTAAAGTCTCTAATGCTTCTTTTATTCCCTCGCTCTCTTTTATTCGGGGAAAATCAGTCTCTTTTAAAAGATGTTTTTCCAGTCCCCTTATCCTGCCTGTGGTGTAAATATAGCGAGTATCCCCACCTTTTACCTCCAAATACTCTATGCTCAATCTCTTTCTTCTCCCCCTTTTCTAATTATTATATAATATCTTCGGCTATGCGTCAAATACAAATCTAACTTCAGGTCTAAAATGACAACTTTTGAGAAGGGATTAATACGAGTGTTTGACATTCTGATACTTCCGATTTATAATAATATTAGCCACTGTTTTAATACAGGTGAGAAGTTTACATAAATTAGAAAGGAGGATATATGTCTACATTTTTAAGAATAGCCGGTCTGCTGATTGTTATATTTGGAGTAGGAGGGGGAATATTTTTGATTACCGGTAAATACGGCGGAGATACTGGTATGTATGGGTTTTCTGTTATCATCACT
>JAYEHT010000184.1:0-2236 GCA_034659655.1 Candidatus Aerophobota bacterium
CCTACCTCTTGCACCAATCCTCTTTTTATTAACGAGGCTACAATATTAGAAACTGTGGAAAGACTGAGCTCTGTAAATCTGGCAATCTTTGTTCGGGAAACAGGCTCATAATTTAAGATAGTGTTAACCACAAAGGTTCTGTTTAGTTCTTTAATTAGCTGCCTATTTCCACGACGAATATTATCCATCTTGTCCCTGTATATTTTATATTTTTTATCTAATAATTACTTTCTTCATTGAATCAAGTATTGATTTTATTATATAAAACTTTTTAGAGCTGTCAAATAGTCGCTTTTACGTGACACTTAATAAAAAGAAACGACATAGTCTCGTTAATTTTACACAGAAGACAATAAAAATTATTTTGCTAAGTATAGAAACACAGGGAATCTCACCTAACTTATCTCTTTCATTTCTGTAAAACTTCCATAACAGATCAGATTATCTCCTACACGAAGCTTATGGTTTCCTCTGGGTACCAGAATTCTTTCTTTATCTCTTTCAATAGCCAAAATTAAGATCTTCTTTTTGTTTAGATTGGAAGATGCCAAAGTCTTTCCCGCACAGGAGGAGCCTTTATGTAGAGTGACCTCAGCTATACCAAAATCTTCTTCAAGGTCGAGTATATGCTCTATGCTTCTTTTCTGAAGTTTGAACTTTTCTTGAAGTTTCTTCTCTATTTTCCTGGATAAAAAACGTGCCAGTCTGGTGTAGGTAGCCATTTTGAATATTAGGTAAAGAGCTACTATGAGAATGACAAACCTGAAAATCGCCCAGAAGGAGGTGATGGTGAGAAAAGAGGAAACCAACCCAGCGATTATTGCTACCAGTCCAACATTTCCGATTATCATAAGAAGAGAAATTACTTTACGTCTCATCGGGTGGCTGAGCATTAACTCTGCTTCCCTGGTAGTAAAGCCTGTACCGGTGAGAGCCGAAAGAGCCTGAAAGCTTGCTGTCTGCTCGTCAAGACCAGTGAGCTTTAGGGCTACAGTAGCTACCTTTCTTATCATAACAGAAATAAGCACCACGACGACAATTAGGATAATCCCTCCCATTGCTTAAACCTCCTAATTTTATTATTCAGATTTTAGAAATGTTCTCATACTTATTACTCCCAGCACAGGAAGTAATGTTTGGAAACACAAAAGTGGAAGATGTTGTACATAGCTCAATACACGTGTAACCTTGACCAGTTTTTAAATGAGGGGGAAAGATCCCCCTCATTAGCCAACAAACTTAATCACTTTAAAGGCCTCAGCGAACTAAAGTTAGCTACTGCTTCTTTTTCTCTTCACGCACAACCTTAACTTTAGGTTTGCCAAGAAAATTGTAAATACTTAATCCCAGAGCAATTAAGGCTATCACGAAAGCTGCTATAGTCATTTTACCCTCCTTTTTAAAATATTTTTGTCACTCTTACCTCTATCTTTTCTACATTAGGAACTCCCACTTGTTCCACAAGATATTTTTTAACCATCTCTTGAAAGTCGTTCACCAGACGAGGAATCCCTCCCTCCACCTCACCATGAGCTGACAAGGTTACATAGGATTCCACCCCCTCTTTTACAGGCTTTATTTTTATCTTTGCATTTCTCACCCCCTCCATTTTTTTCCCTGTCCTTTGGATAAATTTAGATATTGCTTTTGTGGATATATCCAGAGACCCTAAAGGATTAGAAGTGGCAATGAATCCACCTGCACTTCTAAGCCAGGTTGATAGGGGTAGATAAACACTAAGAACAAGAAGGAATAGAAAAACACCTCCTGCAGTTAGCCTGATAGGAAGCTCGCCCCACATCTTCATCAGAGCAAGATATACAGTAACCTGAGGAATAAATTTTGCATCTGCTAAAAATCCGGCCAGAGAAAATGCTCCCAAGGCAACTAAACCCACCACCCATAGGACTTTTTGGTAAATCTTCATTTCTCTCCCTCCTTTTTTATCAAAAACTTAATTTATACCTTTCAATCATTATCAACAAAACTTAATCGTTCCGCCAAAAACTTCCCTTATTTTTTTCAACTTCTATTAGGAAATTCTTCTTGGCATTCTTTTCTGTAATCCAATCCCATATCTTGTTCCTACTCTGCTTTGATTAAGTTTATCCTGACTTTCGCCAATAGCAAAGTTAAAAAAACGGAAACGTAAGATTAATTAATCTTTCAAAGATTGCAGAATGTATTACCCAATTTTTTCAGGGCTGAATTCACCAAGATTGAGAATCTGGTAGAG
>JAYEHT010000185.1:0-2231 GCA_034659655.1 Candidatus Aerophobota bacterium
TTCCCAGATTAAGATATTGACCTAGAGCTTATTGAACACGAATCTAGGTTAAATTAATGAGCAAAGAACGAAAGATCTAATTTTTACTAAAAGTAAACTACGTTATACTTGATTATGTCCTATAATTTCTGTAAATTCACGAGGCCTTGACCGTTGCACGTAGCTCTTTTAAATGATGAGAATTCCTTAAGAGGAGTGGCTGAGAGATTCTGTCAATATCTGTTAGAAGAGGAGATGAATAATCATCTCGAGGCTTTTCCTTACCAGCGAACAGAGAAAAGAAGGGGCTATCGCAATGGATAAAGATAAAGAAAGTTAAAGACAAGAGTAGGAACATTAGAGTCACTCCTTCCTCAGGATAGAGAGGGAAGATTTCAAGCTCAGTTCTTTGAAAGATAAAAGATGAGTTTTAGTCTCTTCTCTTATGGAGATGTACAAAAATGGAGTCTCAACTCGTAAGGTAAAGAACATCACCGAAGAGCTTTGCGGAACAAGCATATCTTTATCACAAGTCTGCTAGTATGTGCCCTGGCTATAGAGAAAAGCGAGGAGTGGCAAACCGGAAGAAGATATCTCAATATGGATGAGTTGCATGGAGAGGAAAATGAGATTATCAAGGTAGAGCCTGATGGCACTCTGATAGAGGTATAATTAGAGGCTCAATATCTAATTCTCCTCTTAATTTAGAAGCAGAGGACAAGAAAGAGCGATTTTTCTGATTTTGACTGACCTTCAACTCCAAAAGCGGCTCATTAGAGGCCCATAGAGGCTAATTTTTTGATAAGGTCAATGTTTTCCCTATCTAAAAAATTAAGACTTCTTAAAAGCTCTCTATGAAGGCCTTGCAATATAGACTAATAAAGCATTTGGGAGATTGATTCTTTCTGGAGAAAGAATTATTAACTTCTCAAGGAGGAAAATTTCTACTCACGGGTTAATGATTTTTGAAAATCACCTTCATGGTAAATTTTCTCATCCTGGAGGAAATTTACCCCATTAGATAGTAAAACATCTAACAGGGTTTGCAGAAAATTTTGGACTTGACATATTATAGGATTAGAAAGATTCTATTTGACAAATTCCTCAGATTAGTTAAACTATATTCAGTTTAAGCTGAAGACAATTCTATGGGAAGAATCGACTCTAATCTGAGGAGCTTTGCTGCCTCTTGCATATTTGGGTTTGGTTCTTCCCTTTTTGTTTAGAGGCATTCTCTTTCTATGAGAAAGTCTTTGACGTACTTCCTCAGGTACAGAAAACTGTTCTTTAACTATTTTTCTTCCCTCTTTTTTTGAGATGGGATTTCCCTCTAGATCACGGATTACGTAGTCTCGGTCCTCCTTTGCAACTCTAAGTATTCTGGAAATCAAGGCTCTTACCACTCGGCAAACTGCTTTAACATGAGAATTTCCATGCACTACCATTTGCTCATAGTAGATTTTGCCCATTTGTGGATCAATAGTACGAGCTGTATCGCCTGTTAGATACAAGGATCCCTTAGCCATGTTTGGTCCGGCCTTAGTCATGCGTAACCCTTTCTTTGAGGAAAGACCGGATTTGTTTTCCTTCGGATAGTAGCCTAAATAACCTACTGCTGTCCTGGCAGAGGAGAATCTATTAGGATCCCCAAGAGTTGAGCCAATAACTGCGCCTGAAATATCAGCTATCCCAGGGATACTGTTAAGTCTTTTCTTGGGAAAGCAGGCTTTATAGAGATCTTGCACTTTTTTGGTTACTTTATCTATCTCTTTTTGTAAGGTCTTGAAAATCTTGAACTCAGAGCATATGCGGTCCTGAGTGTCCTTATAGTCTATCGCATTATCCTTATTGCCAAAGAGAATACAGGCTTCTTCAGCCCTCTGGTAGATATTTTCTGCTAAGGTAGGGACATCTTTGCGAAATCCCAATTTAATAAGGATCTTTAAGAGCTTTTCTTTCCCTAAGCGTTTTACTTTAAAAGGATTAGTGTATCTCTCGCAGAAACGGATAAAGGGAGTAGTAAACTTAGAGGAGAAACAATCTACAAGACGAGGAAAACCAGATTCTATCTGATCACATATGGAATTCTTTTTGGCAGTAGCATCCTTTACTAACCTTGTTCTTTGTTTACATCTGGTGTACAGGGCAAGGATTTTCTTTGGGCGAACATATACCTCCTGCAAAGAATCAGAATCCACTATCGGCATCTTAGCTAAAGTTTTAGCATCTATAGAGTCGGTTTTTTTATTTGT
>JAYEHT010000186.1:0-11406 GCA_034659655.1 Candidatus Aerophobota bacterium
ATAATTGCTACTCCGGCACTCACTCCCAATCGGTCTGCTCCTGCCTCAATCATTGCTAATGCCTCCTCAGTAGTATGAATACCTCCGGACGCTTTTACTCCCATATCTTTACCAACGAATTGATTCCCAGCGCCGGTTTTTTGTTTCGGGGCCCTCAGCGAAGGCCCCGAAACATCTGGCTACCGTTACTCCTTACCTATATCCGAGCTCGACTAATTCTTTGACAGGGAGGACATTTTCCTTGGTAACAAGGTGACCCCCTGTATTAGCGTCAAGGGGCTCGAGACCAAGCGTGACCCAAAGGTACAGATCCATAATGGGCAGGAAACCTTGTAGATACGGGTACTGCTCAATTGTGAACGTGCTGCTACCTTTGATGATGCCCTCGATGACTTCCGGCACCAGGTCGAAACCTCCCGAGTATAGCTTGCCAATGAGGTTGTTTTTCTCAATGAACTTGCAGGCTACGGGACTCCCGGTGGTATCGCAGGAGAAAAGGCCAAGGCAGTCCGGATTGGCTAGATAGTAGCTTTCGATAATCCCGTAAGCGTCTCCCCGATCTCTGGTGGTGTCAATATAATCACATATGACACCTTCGGGGATTAATATCTCCCTGGCCCCTTTGATCCTGGATTCAAGAGAAGTCTGACCAGGCGACTCGGTCAGGAAAACTATCCTCTTCCCAGCAGGATCTGGTTGAAGAAGCTCAAGAATCTTCTTCCCCCAGACTAAGCCGGCATCATAGTTATCTTGCCCAACATAGCCCAGACCATACTTCTCGGCAGTTTCGGGTCCAGTTGAATTAACCATGATGGGTATTCCTCTCTCCAGGTACTTTTCAATAATTCTATCCAAGCATTCTGGCATGGGTACGAAGACCGATACTCCATCAATCCCGGTTTCGAGAAGATTTTCCAGCACATTTATATAAGCCGTTAAGTCAAACCCTGGATCTCCGGTGTGGATGGCATCCACTCCCAACATCATCGCTGC
The DNA here is from genome assembly GCA_034659655.1 of Candidatus Aerophobota bacterium. Classification (GTDB taxonomy): domain Bacteria; phylum Aerophobota; class Aerophobia; order Aerophobales; family JAGGXI01; genus JAGGXI01. Next base: position 994 of record JAYEHT010000186.1, read on the forward strand.
ATCCTTCATCCCTTGCTTTACAGGAACCCAGTAAGCCGCCCCAGTAAACACTGTTACGACGGCGAACTTCAGTTCCTTTTCTCCCTTGGTTGGCTCAAACTTAACTAGAGGATTTTGCGTAGCCCTGGGTTTCACCTCGGCATACACAGGCAGTAAAAGAGCCGAGCCCACCAGGATCATGATAATGAAGATCGCCATCCTCCTGAGAAAACTATCTCTCTTCATCGCACTACCTCCTTATATGGTTCAAATTTCTGTGAAAGCTCCCAGCGAGAAATCAGTTTTTAAACACAGTTTCTTAGAAGCTTTCTTTTATTCCCAAGCTAGAGTAACCTACTCACCTTCTCACCTCTCTTCAGGCTTTTATTTCTAGCTTTTCTTTTGTGAAATTACTTTTTAGAGAAATCTTATTTAAATCCCTCAACAATTGCTACCCCAGCACTCACTCCTAATCGATTTGCTCCTGCCTCAATCATTGCTAATGCTTCCTCAGTAGTATGAATACCTCCGGCTGCTTTCACTCCCATATCCTTACCAACAGTTTCACGCATAAGCCTTACATTATGCAATGTTGCTCCTGGTTTTTTAAATCCGGTTGATGTCTTTACAAAATCTGCTCCGCATTCTTTTGCTATCTCACATGCCTTTACTATTTCTTCATCGGTTAAAAGACACGTTTCTAAAATTACCTTAGTTATCCTTCCTTCGGCTGCCCGCACTAAACCCTCAATCTCTTTTCTTATAATATCATATCTACCCTCTTTAAGTGCTCCAACATTCATCAGCATATCCAATTCCTCTGCACCTTTTTTAACCGCATCTCTAACTTCAAACTCTTTTAGCTCTGGAGGATACACTCCTAAATAAAAAGCTAAGGCTGCACAGACTTTAACTCCGGTTTCTTTCAGCATCTTTGCTGCTAAGAGAATATTTATCGGATTAATTGCTACTGAGGCAAAATGATATTTCTCTGCCTCCAGGCATACTCTTTTTATGTCTCCATAAGTAGTATTAATTTTTAGCAAGGTATGATCGATTGTTCCTGCGAACTGCTGTTTTGTAATCTTCATCATTTTTTCTCCTTGTATATTATGTTTTTTCTATAATTATTTACCTTTTTATTCAGCTTTTTCCAAAACCTGGTCAGGAGTACTTGTATGTATATAATCTGCCCCTAATTTTAAGAACTCTAATGCCTGCTCAGTTGTCCTTACTCCTCCAGATACATCAATTCGAAGAAACTTATTCCCAAATTCTCTTTTTATTAAAATAACATCTTCCGGTTTTGTGTTCCAACCAAATCCTGAGTTTATCTTTACTGCCTTGACCCCTCCTTCAAGAATTGCACTGTAAACTTTTATCTTTTCTTCAATAGTTAAAATATGAGTTTGCGGTATCATTATCACCTCTATTCTATCTCCTGCAGCTTCAGCTACTCTTTTCACATCGTCTAAAACTGTGGCAAAATCTCCTGACTTTATCGCATTATAATTCATCGATACATCAACCTCATCTGCTTTCTTATCAATGGCATACTCTACCTGGCTAATTTTTGTTTCTGTAGTCATTCCTCCCAAAGGATAGGATGCTACTGCAGATACTCGCGTATCAGTTCCTTGAAGGAGTTCTTTAGTTATCTCAAGATAAGGTAAATCAACCGCAATTGCACGAAATGGATACTCTTTTGCCTTCTTAATAAACTTTCTTACCGCATCTTCAGTTACATCAGTCTCAATTATTGAGGTCACCAGTTTCCTTGCCAGTTCATTTTTTTTCATAACTTTCCTCCAATATAATATTCTTTAAGAACTTAAGTTTATGCAAAGTCATCCATATATTTTAGTCAGCATTCTCCATAACCTGATAGGGGGTAGTTGTATGAATATAATTTCCCCCTAACCTTAAGAATTCTAATGCCTGCTCAGTCGTTCTCACTACCCCGGATGCCTCAATTGATAACTCATCTCCAAACTCCCTTCTTATTAAAACCACATCTTCAGGCCTTGCTCTTGCTCCATGCCCATTTGTTTTTATGGCTCTTACCCCTCCTTTAAGAATTACATCGCAGACCTTTATCTTCTCCTCATCAGTTAAAATATAGAACTGTGAGATCACCACTACTTCAATTTTATCCTCAGCCATCTCAACTATCCTTTTTACCTCATCTAAAACTGTGGCAAAATCTCCTGATTTTATCGCATTATAATTCATTGATACATTTATCTCATCTGCTTCTTTATCAATGGCATACTTTATCTGACAAATTTTTGTTTCTGTAGTCATTCCTCCTAAAGGATAAGATACCGGGGCAGTTAGCCATATCCCGGTTCCTTGAAGGAGTTCCTTGGCTACTTCAAAATAAGGTGAATCAACCGCAATTGCACGAAATGGATACTCTTTTGCCTTCTTAATAAACTTTCTCACCGCATCTTCAGTTACATCAGCCTCAAGTATTCCTGTTTTAATCTTCCTCGCCAGCTCTTCTTTTTTCATCTTCTCCTCCTTTTAAGATTAGTGGAACCTTAAATCTAATTTGTAATCTACTTAAGTATTTCGGGTATCAGCCCAAATCCAGACATGCTTTTGAAGAAGATTTTCCTCTTTATCTACCTTAGAAATTCTCAAACCAGTCCCTTACCCTAAAATTCTCTTCTAAATTATTCTGTGAATTCCTCAATTGCCTCCATAACAGGTATTATGTGCACTAGTCCGGGGCCCCCATCCATTTCCACGGCAATCCAACATGCCTCCAGAATTTCTTCTTTTGTTGCTCCAGCTTCAATAGCTGCATGGGTATGAACGGCTATACACCACTCACACCCTTTAATCATCCCTGCCACAATAGCAATAAGATGAGAAACCTTTTCCGAGAGGATCCCGCCCTTGAGTGACTGTGTAAACTCATTCCATCCTTTGATTTTCTCTGGAGCCATACTTTCCATTTTCTCTTTCAGATTAAGAAATTCTTCATACCTTTCCTTCATTTCACCCATTTTCTCCTCCTTTTGCTTTCAATAAGGGAAACCAAGTATACAGATTTTCTTACTTAAGCTCTGCCAGCTGGCCACAGACTTTCCCCATTTGCTCACTTGCAGATTTAAAAATTGGTAAAATCTCCTCGTATTTTTGCACATTCTCTGGATTTGGCTCAGAAACACTAACAACTCTGGTAATCTTATCAACAACGGTGAAGTCTTTCCACAGACCAACTGCAACACCACCAACAACAGCAGCTCCCAGAGCAGCAGCCTCTTGACCTATGTTAGTGAGAATTATCTTAGTATTATAAACATCAGCAAGGATTTGTCTCCAGAGTTTACTCTTTCCACCTCCACCAACAACTCTCATTTCTGGAACTTTAACCCCCATAGACTTAAATTCGTCAAGAATGAGTCGCATATCAAGAGTGATCCCTTCCATAGCAGATCTAATTAGGTCTGCCTTATTATGGCCGATATCAAGACCAAGAAAGGCACCTCTGAGATTCGGATTCAAATGGAGTGTCCCACCCCCCATAAGGCTGGGCAGAAACAGCAGTTTTCGCGAACTTACCGGGGAGGAGGAAGCCTCAATTTCCATCAGGTTATAGGGATCCAGTCCAAGATTCTTGGCAGAAGCTATCTCAGGCTGGCAAATGTTATTCCGAACCCACTGGTAAGAAGTACCAGCTGAATAGATAGCTACCTGAGAGGTGTACATCTTTGGTATAACATGACAAAAAATATAGGTCCGCACCGGGTGTCCCAGGAGAGGTTTATGTCCAGCCACAGCAATCCAGCCCGAGGACCCAATATAATTGAAGGTCCGTCCCTCTACCACGTTCCCGGCACCGACTGCTGTAGAAGGAACGTCTTCACCCCCCAGAACAATAGGTGTCCCGGAAGGTAAGTCCAGCTCCTTAGCTGGCTCAGGAAGAAGCTCTCCGGCAATATGAATAGAAGGGTGGGGAGGCGGTAATTTTTCTCGAGAGAGTCCGAATGCTTTTATAAGCTCTGGAGAATAGTCCCAGGTTTTAAGGTCAAAAAGACCTGAGCCGCAGGCATCAGAGTAATCTGTTAAAAACTTTCCGGTAAGCCGCAAAACAATGTAGTCTTTTGTTCCAAGAAACATATAGGTCTTATGAAATAGATCCGGTTCTTTTTCCTTTAGCCATATCTGTTTAAAACCGCTGTAAAGTTCTGGCCCTACCCCTGCTCCGGTGATTCTGTACCACTGTTCATTTTCGACCTTCTCGAACGTCTTCTTTACTTGAGCTACGCTTCGACTATCGGACCAGATCATAGTGGAGTTACGAAGAAGGTTGCCTTTCTTATCCACCGGGACAATACCCATGCCAGTGCCACTAAAGGAGATACAGGCAATCTGGCTTTTGTCGATATGTGCTTCGCTGATGACCTTTCGCGTACCATCCACAATTGCTTTCCACCAATCCAGAGGAGCCTGTTCCATCCAACCTGGTTGCGGATAGCTTGTAGGGTAAGGATGGAACGATTTAGCCAGGAGATTACCTTCATCATCGTATATAACAGCTTTGTTTCCTCCTGTCCCTATATCATGAGCCAATATATATTTGGTTGTCATAAATATCCTCCTTTTTTAAAGTTTTAAGATAGCTCAGGATTTCTCCAATCCCTTTACTATTTTAACCCCTGAACTTGTGCCAAGTCTATTTGCTCCTGCCTCAATCATAGCCAGAGCATCTTCTGTAGTGCGTATGCCACCAGATGCTTTCACCCTCATATCCTCGCCCACAGTTTTCCTCATCAACTTCACATCATGAACAGTTGCTCCTCCAGAAGGACCAAAACCAGTGGAGGTCTTCACAAACTTTACCCCTGCCTCTTTAGCAATCCGGCATGCCTTCACTTTCTCCTCATCGGTTAAGAGAGCGGTCTCGAGAATAATCTTGGTTATCCTATCTCCCGCTACTTTCACAAAGGCCTCCATTTCTCTTTTTACCAGATCGTAATTACCCGATTTGAGAGCACCCACATTCATTACCATATCCAGCTCATCAGCTCCCTTCTCCAGAGCATCCTTATTTTCAAACACCTTAAACTCAATAGGATAAGCTCCAAGGAAAAAACCTGTAGCTGCATCTACCTTAACATCTGTTCCTCTTAGAAGCTTGGCAGCAAGAGGAACATTAACCGGATTGATGGCTACCGAAGCAAAATGATACCTTATGGCTTCCTCACAGAGCTTCTCGATATCCGCTCTACTTGTCTGTATCTTTAATAAAGTATGATCAATCATTCCACCTAATTCTTTTTCTGTCATTGCATACCTCCTACATTATATTTACCATTTTTTTCTTTAAAGAGTCTCAACACCCTCAAGAATATCAAACGGTGTACTGGAAGCAATTCTGTCTACCCCTGCTTCAATCATTGCCAGAGCTTGTTTTGCTGTACGGACACCCCCTGCTACCATCACTTTTATCTCATCCCCCAAAGCCTCCTTTATTACTCTTACATCGCGAGTTTTTGTTACACAACCAAATCCACAGCAGGTTTTTATGAACCTGGCACCAGCGTCTCTGGCTATTTTAGCAATTTCTACCTTCTCTTCATCAGTCATCTCAGGAACATAGATAACCGCCTTGACAATCCTACCATCGGCTACTTTTACCACAGCTTCTATATCTTTTCTGACAGTATCGTAATCCCTGGACCAGAAAGCAGCGAAGTTAATAGACATATCCATCTCCATTGCTCCATTTTTCACCGCATATTCAGCCTGATACACTTTAGCTTCGGTAGTCATTCCTCCCAATGGATAAGATATAGGGGCAACAATAGGAATTCCCGTTCCTTTTAATAATTTGAAAGTTAGGGGTATGTAAAACAGGTCTACGGCAACAGCTGCAAAAGGATACTTTTTGCTTTTCTCAATGAAGTTTCTTAGCTCGGTTTCCGTAGCATCAATTTTTATCAGCGATGTATCCATCATTCTTGCCAGCTCCTCTTTTGTCATTTTTTCTATACCTCCTTTATAGTTACTTTTCAGTTATTAAAATTTTTAAAAACATCACCTTCCTCTCAAGTAGAGTGATTTTATTTTACTGAAGCAATTCTCTCATAGACAGGAACAAGCCTTTCGTAGGCATCCTTAAATATGGAGTATAGATTTTCATACCTCTCACGAACTTCGGGTTGGGGAGAGTCAACATCCACAATCCTCACCATATCCCTGGCCATACTAAAATCTTTAAAAATTCCCACTCCTATGCCACCAGCAATGGCAGCTCCCAACGAGGTAGCCTCCTGCAGGAGAGATGGGCGTAAAATCTTCTTATTATAAATGTTAGCCATTATCTGCCGCCAGAGCCTGCTTCTTGCTCCTCCTCCAATTACCCGCATCTCATCAATAACAGCACCTTGCCCCTGAAAGGAATTTAAGATAATTCGCAAGTTGAATGCAACGCCTTCTAATACAGCTCTAATGAAGTGCTCTTTCTTATGATTTGGATTCAATCCCAGAAATACTCCCCTGGCATTCGGGTTATAATAAGGACACCTTTCTCCTCTGATATAGGGGAGAAAAAGGAGTTTATCAGCTCCGGGTTCAACTAAATCTGCTTTTAAACCCATAATTTCGTACACATCTATACCTACACTTTCCGCTGTCTGCTTTTCTATCTGACAGATACTATCCCTAAGCCATTGATAACAGACTCCTCCATTGTTAGTGGCCCCTGCAGGCATAAACATATCTGGATCCAGATGGCAGAAGGTAAAGGTACGCATTTTTGGATCGTACAGAGGCTTTTTAGTAGCCAGAGCTATCCAGGAAGCAGAGCCAATATAGCTATAGGCGCTTCCTTCTTTAACTGATCCTGCCCCTACAGCAGCACAGGGTCCATCGCCCCCTCCCATGACAACAGGGGTACCCTTTTTTAAACCCGTAGCCTGGGAGGCTGTCTCTGTAACCTCACCGGCTACATAGGTAGATGGATGAGGTTCGGGAAGCGTTTCTTCAGGAATATCTGCCGCTTGCAGGATCTCTTCCGACCACTCCCTTTTATTAAGATCAAAGAGGTTCATTCCTGAAGCATCTGAATAGTCGGTTGCAAATTTACCGGTTAGATGATGGATAATATAGTCTTTGGTATGGAGAAACTTGTAAGCTTTCTTAAAAACCTCAGGTTCGTTCTCTTTCACCCACATAATCTTGGGCGCCGAATACGAGGAAAAAAAGCGATGACCTGTGATATGGTAACCTTCTTCGTCGCCAATCTTGTCCAGTAGAAATTGTGCCTGTTTAACGCTACGACCGTCTGCCCAGATAATAGAATCTCTCAGGGGATTACCGTTTTTATCCACAGGTAAACAACCCATCATATGTCCACTAAAGCTAATACACGCTACATCGCCAGGAGAAACCTTAGCAGTAACTAATAGTTCTTGAGTAGAGTCACAGACTGCTTTCCACCAATCATTTGGATTCTGCTCTATACAATTCAGACCAAAATAGCGTGTTTCGTAAGTCTTATAGCTACTGGCTAAAAGATTACCTCCAGAATCATACAGAGTAGCTTTATTACCAGTAGTTCCTAAGTCATGAGCTAAAATATATTTACCCTTCATTTTGATTTAACCTCCTTTACTTTCAAAAAAGAATTGTCCCATACTACGCTTCTTTGGTATTTTTATTGCCATATACATCCAAGCTCTTCACAATCCATCCAAGGTCAAGTTCGAACATCTTCTCTTTGGCAGGTAGACCTGTTTGCAAATTCCAGTTGCGAAGCTTATAATATGCCTCCACAGAACGATTAAAGTCGGCCTTTGACAGGCTTAAACCCTTTTTAGGACCGCTTTCAATGGGATTAAAAACTCTTTCTGGAAGCCTATCTTCTTCAGGAGAAAGTCCCTCTCTCACATTAAAAACCCTCATCATATTTAACCGTCTTTCCCCCAGTTTCATTAACTCCCATAGGCTTATCTCCCAACCCGTGATTGCCCTGATAAGCTCCACCATCTCGCTAAAGGAATAAAACCTACAGGGAGCAAAAGCAAACTTACAAAGACAGAGTACGTCCATAAAGCTAAAAACTTGCTGAAGATAACAGAGCATTCTGACCTTTTCGTATCCAAGATCTGTTGCTTCTTTACGTTCAAGTATACCCAGAGTTTTTACTCTTTTTAGAAAAATATCCGGTGCACTGGAATCAAAGTCTGTATCATGCTCTACAGCAAGATCATCAGGACCAATGGGAGAAACAGTGTATCCCATCCCTAACATTACCTTTGTTCTTGGATCGTGCAGGGGAACCTCCAGCCCTTTACTTTCCATGGCAAAAGACTCAGCTTCTCCTCCAAGCTTTTGAGCAGCTCTCCTGGTCCCCTCGGCCAACAATTTCCCAATTCCCTCTTTGTGAGCTATCATTTTCACTATCTCAGGGATTATTTCCGATTTGCCAAACTTTAGCTCAAACCCTCCAGTATCTTCCCTGGATATTATACCATTTTCATAACATTCCATAGCAAAAGCAATAACTGTACCGGTGGAGGTATAGTCCAGACCGTATCTGTTGCATAGCTCACTTGCCTTAATCAATACTTGTTTGTCGCCTATACAGCAATCACAACCAAATGCCATTAAAACTTCCAGTTCCGGTCCACCATAAGCCGGATCAACTCCAAATTCCTCAATCCCTTTTAATGACCTCCTGCAGGCAGCTGGACATTTATAACAGGGAACTCTTTTATCAAAAAATTCCTTATGTATAGATTCTCCAGAGATTTTAGAGGCCTCTTTGAAATAAGTAGTACGCATATTTCGGGATGAAACTAAACCTTGATCATTTAAGAAATTCAAAAAACCTCCTGTGCCTAACTCATAGACAGCCTTATTTATTGGATTGCTCAGAAAATTCTCCTCAAAATATCTGGAGAGTCGGTGCAAGCTCTCCTCATCATTTACTTTAATTGGCTGAGTTCCCCGCACCGCCACAGCTTTGAGGTTCTTAGATCCCATCACTGCCCCCATACCAGTCCGTGCATTCATAAACACACAGTCACTTACGATAGAAGCAAAGCGAACTAAATTCTCACCAGCAGGACCAATTGCCGCTACCTTAACTTCACTATCCCTTAGTTCCTTACAAATGGCATCTTTAGTTTCTTTTATATCTTTCCCCCAGAAATGAGAAGCATCCCTCATCTTTGCTTTCCCATTTATAAGGGAAAGATAAACTGGTTTAGAAGCTCTTCCTTCTATAACTATCCCATCAAAGCCGGAGAATTTCAACTCTGCTCCCCAGTATCCCTCAGTTAAAGACTCTCCTATACCGCCAGTCATAGGAGATTTAGCAACTACTGCATACCTTGAAAAACCGGGAACGCTTGCTCCTGTTACTACACTTGGGGCAAAGATCAGCAGGTTTTCTGGCTGGAGGGCTTCTACTCCACTTTTTAACTCTTTCAGCAGATAATAAGCTCCTATGCAGCTTCCCCCCATATACCTTCTATAAAAAAGCTCTGGGGGAGATTCAAACCAAATTTTCTTATTAGAAAGATTCACCCTTAAAATTTTGCCATTATATCCCTCTCTCATTTTAGTTTCTCCTTTTCAAACTTGACAGAATTAATAAATATCATAAATAACCAACATCCATATTTTTTACTTTACTCGGTGTTCTATCTGGGGAACAACAACGGCTAAGATTATCAATCCTTTCACCACATACTGATAATAAATGTTTACATTCATCAGGCTTAAGCCGTTATCTATAATTCCCAGAATTAATGCTCCTAAAAGCGTTCCCATAATCCTGCCTTCTCCCCCACTTAACTTTGTCCCCCCGAGAATAGGAGCAGCAATGGAACTCAGTAAAAATGGAGCACCTATAGAGGGATCTCCGGAATCCAGACGCGAGCAAAGAATCATCCCTCCAATACTAGCCAGTAAACCGCAAAGTATATAGGCAATTATTTTTATACGGTCCACATTAATCCCACACAAACGAGCTGCTGTTTCATTACCCCCTACAGCGTAAATATAGCGGCCAAGTCTACTCCGGCTCTGAATTATCTGAAAAAGTATGTACATACAAAACATAATAATGGTTGGCATAGGAATTACCCAAAGATAAAAACGTCCCAGGATATGCCAGCTTTTAGGAAGCAAGGATATAGGATAGCCTCCAGTAATTAGAAAACCTGCTCCAGTAAGTATGCTCATCATTGCTAACGTAGTAATAAAAAAAGGGATTCTAACCTTTGTAACAATAACACCATTGGCCAAACCAATACCCATCCCTATAAATGCTACAAGTAGGATGGTCAAGAGCATAGGCGTTCCCCCTTTTAAAAAACTGGCAGCAACTACTCCGGTAAAGGCTGCTGCAGCCCCCACTGACAAATCAATATGACCAAGATAAATAACAAGACTCATCCCAAGAGCTAA
>JAYEHT010000187.1:0-11336 GCA_034659655.1 Candidatus Aerophobota bacterium
AGTGGGCCCCTCTTTATTCCTCCCGATGAAAGATTTGGGGATAAGTTTCTTTAGTTGGTGATTACCACATTTTCTACAGTGGATATCTTTTTCTTTCCCTATGGTTACCAGGCTTACAAACTCCTCTCCACAATTTTCGCATTTATACCGATATAAGGGCATTCAAATTTTCTCCTTTTCTTATTTAAATGCGTAGTTAATCTAACATATCAGAGAGATATTGTCAAATAAAAGCAGGATTAGAGGGGTAAATGATTTCAAACAAGGAGTATTAAAAAGAGAATATGTCCTTTCTTATGTGAGAGAGCGAAGGAATCTCTTTTTTAACCTTATTTTGGTAAAGGAGGTCTATTTTTGAGTAAATTATCATCTCCTTATCCGAGGCTTTAGTAATGACTATCCCCCAGGGGTCTACTATCATACTTTTTCCGTAACATTTCTCGCCGGGAGGATGAGAGCCTGTTTGCGCGGGAGCGATAATATATACTTGATTTTCTATAGCTCTTGCCCTTATTAAAGGTTCCCAGTGGTCTTTTCCTGTTTGGAGAGTAAAAGCTGCTGGTATGAAAATAATTTGCGCTCCCTGGATGGCAAGTTTACGATAAAGCTCTGGAAAGCGGAGGTCATAGCAGATGGAAAAGCCTAACTTTGCAAAATCTGTATTTGCGGTAGTTACCCCTGCACCTGGCTTAATAGTGGCTGATTCCCGGTAAAGGGATTCTCCCTCTATTTTTATGTCGAAAAGATGAATTTTTCTATATTTGGCAACTATGGCTCCCTGGGGGTTAAGAAACACACTGGTGTTGAATGCTCTTTTAGACTCTTCACTTTTTTCCAGGATGCTCCCACAGAGAAGATATATTTTATGTTCTATAGCTTTGTCCATCATACACTGAATTGTTGGACCAGGTATAGCCTCCGCATGAGAAAGTTTTTCTTTGTCCGGTCCTAAAAAATTAAACATCTCGGGGAGGGCTACAAGCTCGGCTCCCTCTTTTACTGCCTCATCAATAAATTCTTCTGCTTTGGCTATGTTTTTTTCTTTGTCATCTCCGGAATTCATTTGAATAGCGGCTATTTTCATTTTTGAGTCCTTTTTTGCAAACTAATTCTGCGTGGGAGTTATTCAAGGGTTTAGTTTTCTCTGCGGTAATATTAAAGAAATTATGCCTCGATGTCAAGAGAATCTCGGAACTTTTCCAGCAATTTTCTTAATCCTAATCAATATTTTCCGTGTCTTTCTTTAAAATCTTAGGTAAATGAGGAGATAGGATTAAGATTGCATAGTAGATGATTAATAAGTATGGTGAGAGGAGTTTTACCTCGGGGCAGGCTATAAGAGAGAGAGTTTGGGAAGAAGAGAAGGAGAAGAATTTAACTATATTTAACAGCGAAAATAAAGCTATCCAATTACTATTGGCTATTATTTGTGCTGCTCCTATGCTTACTGTTCCCAGCAGAAGAGTTAAAAGACCCAAAGATAGAACAATAGTCATCAGGGGAGCGATAAAAAGATTGGTTACTATCCCAATAAGGGGGAGCCTTTTAAAATAAAAGGCTAATAAGGGAAGTATAGAAAGCTGTGCCGCTAAGGATACAGCTAAAGATTTTCTTAAGTAATATGGTAAAATACTAACCTTTTTCTCTAAATGAGGGGTGAGGTAGATTATCCCTCCCACAGCTATAAAAGAGAGCTGAAAGCTTGCTGTAAAAAGATTGAGAGGATTAAAGATTAAAATGATGAGAGCGGCGAGAGAAAGAATTACCAGAATAGGCACATCTCTATCCAGAAGAAGGCAAACTAAACCTACTGTTCCCATTAAACTGGCTCTTACCACAGGAGCTCTTAATCCTGTAAGAAGAGCGTAATACCCCAAAAGGGGAATGCTTATTAAAGAAGCTAATTTAAAGGAGAGCCCCAAAGATTTAAAAAGGAGAAAAAGGATAAACAGGATTAAGCCTACATGAAGCCCACTTACTACCAGAATATGGCCGGTGCCAGTCCTTAAAAAGTACTCCCGTACTTCGGAAGGCAGAGATTCCTTGTCCCCCAGCATAATACCCTTTAAAATAGCCGAATATGGCTGAGGGAGAGTATGCTCTGTTACTCTTATCATCCAGTGACGGCTTTTGTAAGCCCATTTTACTAGAGGATTTCCTCCCCCTCTTTTTATTAGTTCTACTTTACCTGTATGTATCTCGGTCCATATCCCTTGATAGGAGAGGTACTTCTGCCAGTCAAACTCTCCTTTATTCTTTGCTCCTTCTGGCAGAAGAAGATGTCCTTTTATTCTTACCTTATCACCATAATCATAATTTATAAAGGGAAAATAGCTGCTTACCCATATTTTACCCTCAGCCTTTCTATCTTCTTCTTTGAATCTTATCTTTTCTGCTCTCAAGGTGAAGCAGACTCTATCTTTTTTCCATCCCCTTAGACGAGGCTCATCTATTACCCAACCTGTTATTTGCATCCTCTCCTCCGAAGGGGCGAAATTTATAATATGTAAGGGAGAAGAGGGAAAATAGGTATAGTTAAAATAGAGATTACCCGCTAATAGAGTTAAAAATAGAGGAAGATAGCTTATCCACCTCTCTTTTCCCTTAATGTAAAAAAGAAGGGTTAAACAGAAGAGAGAGGTAAGAGTTAAATAGAGAGGAAGGGGAGGAATAAATAGGTATCTTCCTAAAATTATTCCTCCAGTGAAAAAGAGAGTAATTCCCACAAGAGGTTTTTTCATTTACCTTATTCTCTTCTTTCATTGTCTATCAGGATTGACATATTGCCCTCTATCGTAAGTTTACTAAATTTAACACTGACAGAGGAGAAAATGCAGAATACAAAAGCATTTTAAGAATTTTTAAATGTATACACTACATAGCAATTACTACTCTCAAATTGTTGAGATAAATTTACTACGTACCCCCTCAGCTTAAAATAAGAAAAATCTGGGAAATCCTTTGCTGACTTGGCAAGGTAATAGACATGAATAAAATTATTTTAAAACATTAAAGAAATAAGCATTTAGTATATACGCAAAAATCGGCCAAAATTCTCTTCATTTCATCATTTCCAAGTTCAGTGTAGTAAACTCCTGCTAGTTTTGTACTTTATAAAAGGAAATAAAGAAAATTAAACTCACCAAAAACCAAAACAAGGTTATTGGAATGCCTATGGAAAAAATGATTGTCTTATTACTTGCTACATCTATAGGGTGTCTAAATTGTAAATAATAAAGATAATTGAATAAAACAAATATTTGGAGCAATGTAAGGACGGAAGCACCAATAATAGCTAAAAATGTCGCTTTCTTTAACTTCGCTAGTTCCTTGCTGAAAATTTCTTTGTAAAAAATGACAAAGAAAATCAACATAAATATTGCACTAAACAAAGGTGTTATTGTATCAATATAATGATGAATCATAACAGGATAACGTAAAATGTTGACATTAAATATAAGGGATAGACTGGGTATTTGCGCTACTAATCCTGTAAGAGAGACTAAAATAACTAGAATAGTTGCTATCCTTAGTTTGTTTTGTTCTTTGTGAACATAATCTTTATAGAAATAAATGAAGAAAACCACAATAGCCAAACGGGCAAGTAGAGATATTGTTCCAGTAACTTTTGTTATAAGAAGATTTGTAAAAATAGTAGGGGAAAAAGTTCCTATAGCTCTTAGAGCAAAAACATAAAAGATACCAATTATAGCTAATAACGTCGCCTTTTTTAATCTCATTATTATGCCTCCAACTTTTTATAGCTTTTTAACTTATATAAGTGGTCTATTGTGTCTGACAAGTTAATCCGAGCCTATCACTTATTCAAAAATTCCCTGATGGCCTCTTCTGGGGAAAGATTAAGGTAAATTTTAGTGGTTGTCAATCTATCGTGGGGCTAAAAAGTATTGAAGGGTTCTGGTGTCCCTTTGAAGCTTCAGGAATTTTACTCTTTTTCTGAAACCCAGCCTTCTTCCTTCCTTGCATGAGTTGAAACTCTGTTGCTTGGACCGTCTCCTCTGGCCACGGCAACGGCAATGTTCTTCCCGGCCGTTTCCGCTATCTTTGCAACATCTCTATGAGTGAATCCTGGGCAAAGGAGGATTGAATGAATGCTCTCCTTTTTAACAAGCCTTTTATACACATCAACACCTTCCTTCCGATTCTTGACCACCACTACAAAGAGTTTGTAGCTGGGGGTTTCGATCAAGCACCTGTGCTTTTCTGGCTGTGCATCAGGAGCATGGGCAAGAAAGAGAACATTAAATGCCATATCCATCACCCCTTGGTGTAATTTTTATGGTGACCAGTCCGGTCATTTTGTTTAATAAATGATTTAGCATAACTATCTACTCCTTTTTTGAATTCAGGATGATCTTCATCTTTCCAGCCTCCGGCTGTTTCTTTTACAGCCTTAAGAAAATTTAAACGTTGTATCTCTTTTCTTACAGCTTGAGTTATAAACTGGCTGCGCTTTCTTTTTCCTGAAAGCCTGTCTATCTCTTGCACCAATTTTTCAGGTACTACAACATGAGTTCTCTTTTTTGTGGCCATATTAATCTCCTTTGTTAATTTATTATTTCAATTTAATGTTAATCTAACTATGGGACTTTGTCAAGAGGAAGGTTAAAAATAAGTTATCCAAACTTATTGGCTTTAGCGAATAATTTGGCATGTTCCAGTAGAAAAGACGATAAGATGATGTCTTTTTACAGAAATAGAATACCGATAAAATGGGGATTTTAGTTTAAAGGAATAAAGCAAATGGCATACTTTCAGGCAGTTTTTGACACTTTACCTCCGCAGAAAAGCTCTTAAAAATCTAACCAAGACAGGAAACGTCCATATGATAAATAAAAAGGAGAGAAAAGATGGCACCCTCTGAGCTTCTCTCCTCACCTCTATCGGTTCTCCTTTAGGTTCCGGCACTAAGAGTATTTCCTCTGCTTCCTTTATTTCATATGCAACCACCGAACCGGTTAAATCCTTGGGTGGTACCCATCCAAAGTAGTTATTTTTGCCGGTGGCCTCTGCCCAAATCCATCCCTTCTCACCGCCAAGTTCCATAGACACATTTGATTTTTTATATCCTGGAAGGTAAACAAGAGCGGCTGCATGGCCAGGAATAAGAACTATTGCTGATCGATAGCCGGCCATCTTATATAAAGTAGCCAGGAGTATGGCATAATCCTCACAATCTCCTCTTGCAGATCCTTCCTGGATGTTATAAGCTAACTCATCTGCATTTTGAGCAAATTCTGGATATCCAAACTGTTCAGCATCATGGATGTAGTTTATCCTTTTTTTGACAAATTCAAATATTTGCTTTGCTCTGTATTCATCCTCTGGATGCCTGGCCAAAAATTCCTCTCCCCACTTAGAGGCAAGACTATCGCTTTTTCCAAGAGTCTCAAAAATTATGAGGGGACGAAAGCCGGTAGGCAAAATTTGAAAATAGCCATCCTTTCCTTGAGGTCTTGTTCTACAGATTCCCCAAAAATCGTAAATCTCACCCTCTTTTTTATAAAATTGATTACTATATGCCTGGGCAGTCATTAGCCAACTTAAAAAAACAATCCCTATTAGTGTTATTTTTCTGTACATTTTATCGTAAATTATAAAGACATAGTCAAAGCCGCGTGCAGAACAATTCCCAGAAAAACAAGATAACTGAAAACGTAGATACCCACTGCGATACAGTTGTCCTTAATGGCAAGAAATTGAATCTTTGGAGTTAATCTGTTAAATATATTAAAAAGGACCACCGCTATCAGAAGACTCACAAAGAAATTTATGGTGAGTAGTTCAAGCCGGGTGAAATCTATCAAGCTGGCTAACAATGAACGTCCTATAGCCATGGGAGAAGTTGAGACCCCGTGGATTATACAACCCAGGAAGATAATAAATCCAGCGATAAAAAAGGCTATAGAGATAGGATTTTCTCCTATTTTCTTTCTTTCATGAATGGTAGGGGTGAGGGCATCCAACACCCGGATTCCAAGCCAACCAAGAAAGGAACAGAAAAAAGTGATTATCACCACCCTTATTACCCAAAAAATGACCAGAATATAAAAGGAAACCACCGGACCTACTTGCATTTTTTATCTCCTTTGTTGAAGTTAAGTATTGTCAAAAATAATATAGTAATTTTCTCTTAAACTCTTTATTATCAAGTATTTTAGTGAAAGTGACTTGCCTCCTCCCTACTTTTTAGTAGGATTTAGTAAATTCACTAAAAAGGAGGCAAGCCCAATGAAAAAACTGCCCGTTTTGTTATAAGGATATTTTGGACCATAAACAGCTTTTTTAACTAAATCTTTTATTTCAGATTTCATTTAAGAAAAGAGATTTTTCAGAATCTTTTGGACAATTTCTGGGTTAGCTCTTCCCTTTGTTTCTTTCATCACCTGACCTACTAAAAATTGCAAAGCTGCCTCTTTCCCTTTTTTATAATCTTCTGCTGGTTTTGGATTTCCCTCCACTATTTTTTTTACAATTTTTTCAAGTTCTCTCTCATCACTCATTAACTTCAATCCTTTTTCTTCAATAATCTGAGATGGATCAACTCCAGTGCCAAACATTTCTTTTAACAAGGTTTTGGCAATCCTACTTGAAATCTCACCTGTATAAATCATACTTACAAATTCAGCAAAATTTTCTGGAGTAATCAAGAAATCTTCTCCAATAACTGAAGTTCCTTTCAAAAGACCTTGGAGGTCAGTTGAAATATAATTTGAAGCCAATTTAACTAATTTTTTAAATCCCTCCTCTTTAATTTTTTCTTCGATTTTCTTTGTTTTTATCAAATCTCTTAATTCCGAAACGACTTTTTCAAAATATTCTCCTAAATCCTTCTGGAATATATAAAGTTCTATTTCTTTTTCTGAAAGCCGGTATTCTTTTTTAAATCTTTTTCTTCTTTGCTGGGGCAATTCGGGAGTCTCTGTCCGGATTTCTCTAATTTCCTCGTTGGCAAAATGCAAAGGCGGTAAATTTGGCTCAGGAGAAAACATGGCTTCTCCCTTTTTTCTTTGAATTACGGTTACTCCTCTAACATCATCCCAGCCTCGAGTTTCCTGAACGACTTTTTTACCAGATTTCAAAATCTCTGTCTGTCGGACAATTTCATAATCAATTCCTCGCTCAATTGCTTTGAAAGAATTCAAGTTTTTGATTTCCACCTTTGTCCCTAACTTTTTTGTTTTCGTTAATGATATATTTGCATCGCATCTCATTTCCCCCTTTTCCATATCAGCATCAGAAACTCCAAGATACCTTACAATCAATTGTAATTCCTCAGCAAATCTCCGAGCCTCTTTTGCTGATCTTAAGTCTGGTTCGGTATCTAACTCCATTAGGGGGATGCCAGCTCGATTAAAATCTACCAAAGAATAATCTTTTTCATGAACTAATCTTCCAACATCTTCCTCTAAATGAATCTCTCTAATTCTAATTTTTTTACCATCGATTTTTAAAAATCCTTCCTTGCAAAGAGGCATATCCCACTGAGAAATTTGATATCCTTTTGGCAAGTCAGGATAGAAATAAAGTCTTCTATCAAACTTAGAATATTCAGGAATTTGACAATTTAAAACTATTCCTGTTTTGATTACTTTTCTTACTGCTTCTCTGTTTATTACCGGTAGAGTCCCTGGGTGTCCCAGACAGATTGGACAAATATTAGCATTAGGATACTTTTCATTGGGATCGTTTTTACAGGAACAAAACATCTTAGATTGTGTATCCAGCTCAATGTGGATTTCTAGACCGATTGTTGGCTGGTATTCCATGGTTATTCCCCTTTTTCCTCTTGTATTCTTTCATTATCTCCACCTTATCTGGGGATTCCCTCTCTTGCTCTTCTATTTAATATTCGAAAGGTACCAAAGTAACTTTTTCTCCTTTGGACAGAGCATCGGTTATTGCTCCAATAAAGGCTTCAATAACGTTTTACGCTTCCTTTTTAGTTATCCCCACCTTTCCTCCTGCTTTTCTAAATTATGCCTGCTCGGTTTGACATTCCTCAACTCCCAGTTTATAATTGTATCAGATGCGACATTAACCAATCTCGCAAGCTCTTTTATTTGCATACTCTCCTTGGAAGGGGTGAAATTTAGAATATGGGAGGGGGAAGAAGGAAAAGAAAAAGAGAGTAATTCCCAGAAGAGGTTTTTCTATTTATCTTATTCTGTAAACCCTGTTATACGCCGTGCCCTTGATAGACATTCTTAACTTGCCCCTAATGATTTGATGTATTCAAGAAAGCTTAACCCTTCATTTTCCGCTTCCCTGGCAATGATTTTCCTTGCAATATGAACTTGCTGCAAAGCTGGGTCATCTGGGAATTCCTCTTCCACCATTTTTCTTATCCCTTCTATTTCTTTTTCTTCGATCTTGCTCATATTTTCCTCCTATAACACCTCTGCAGGTGTCATAATTTCTATTTGCCTGAATCTGTTTAAAGTGTTTACCATTCTCACTATATCTCTCGTCTTCCTTCTTACAATATGCTTGAAGTTCCAACTTAAAAGATAGTCCATCTCATTTATAACAGCGATAGAGATATGGTAAGCATCTTCTGGATAACCTTCCGGAACCGCCTCATGACGAGCATACTCCTTTGCTAACCATTCAACGTCATCGGTTAAAGGAAGGACTGAAAATTGCAATATCATGCCTTTCATTTTGCTTCGGAGTGTCGTGTTAAGAGTTCTTTCAATCTCGGCAACCGTAATCTCAGAAACGAATGCCTCAAAATTTTCCATCTCTTTGAAAAAAGTTTCTGTAAGTGATTTTCTCTCGGGATTCCTCTCATCAAACAGTGCTGAGACTACTGAAGTATCCAGATATACTTTCATTTTTCTTTTCATCTTTATTTACCTCTTAGAGGCATGGCGTATAAGGTCCCGAGCGTATCTGAAGTCCAGCCGTTAGGCTGGATTTGGGCTGTTGATCATCACCCAAAATTGACCCCTCTTCACCATCGAATTTTGATCCACCCCTATTTTTTCAGATAATCCTACTTTGTCAAACACTCTATAATCTATTTTTAAAGACTAAAATTCTCGAAATACTTTACTGATTGATGTTATAGAAGTTAAAGTAAAGGTCTACTTAAGCTCCTTAATTAGTTATATCCTTGTACCATTAGCTCCCTCTTTTTCTCTTCTTTTAAATCCATTATTAAAGTGTCCATAAACTTTATTTCATATTTTATAAGGTATAGTAAATGTTTAAACAATGTCTTTATATTAACAAAAATGTTGCATTAAATGCACTTTTCTAAAATGCTGTATATATCTACATTAAAAGAAAAACAGAGAGATCTCCTAAAAAGTAAATTGTTTGTATAAACTGGATTTATATTATCTTAAAAGTTCACAGTAACTTCAAAAATACATAAATTTTTAATGGATACCGCGTATATGATACCGAGAACGATACCGGATAAACTTGAACTCCTTACGCATCCTTTCCAAAATTTGAAACACCTGTTGTTGGTATGGATAGGTTTGGTTTATCCTGATTCTACAGATATGGTCAATGAATTCTATGCTTCCACCGTGGTTAATCAGTTTAGCTCTTGTGGTTCCCATAGTATAATTTTTCCAGGCTGATGGAAAAAGTTTTTTTTAAACCACGAGTAACAGTTGTAAGAAATGGCCACAAATTGAAGATATGCCTCATTAGCTCTAAACTTTTGAGATGGCATCTTGCCAGAGTTAAACGGGTTCTTTGACTCTTTAAAAAAGTTCTCTATGGTTTGTCTGCCATGATAGAATTCATACAGAGCAGGAGCGCTGAGCTCAATTGCCACCTCTTCATATTCACCTCCTGTTGCTTATTGGGAGGTAGTATATCAAATTTTATGAAGGGTGACATTTTTACTTTGAGATGCTGTGACATTATCATTTTGCGGTGAGAATTCTCGCGCTAAATCAGCTTCTTAATAAAAACATAATAAATCAAAGCAATTATAAGTAATGAAATAGAAACTGATAAAATGAACCCAGCTAATGCATAAATACTAAGATCAGCTCCCCCTTTCATTTGCCCAAACATATACATAGATAATGTTTCCTGCCATCCAGATAAAAAAAAGGCTCGGATAAATTCATTTAACGATAGTAAGAACCCAAATAACGCTGCCCCGAAGATTCCACCTCGCGTTAGTGGGAAGATGATATCTTTAAAAACTCTAAACCCATTTGCACCAAGATCTCTGGCTGCTTCTATAAAACTTTCTTTTAATCCTGAAAAACTTACCAACGTCACTATAGCCGCATAAGGAAGAGCATACAACACATGCCCAAGGATAACAGTATACATTGTGGAATGAATGCCGATCAGCTTCCTAAAGAAAACGGATAAGGAAAGGCCCGTAATTATACCGGGGACAAAAATTGGAAGAATTAAAAGCCCTAAAAAATAACTCTTTTTTCTTAATTTTCTGTAAGACATGCCTGATAAAAGGGATAAAAAAGATGTAATTCCTGCTGTGAGAAGACCTACTATGACCGATTGTCTAAGTGCATTAGGCAATCTCTCTTGGTGGAATAATTGGATATACCATCTTAAGCTAAAATCGCTGAAATCTCTGGGAATCTTTGCTAACTCGGAAGGCTCAAAAGATATTAATAGTAAGTAAAAAGAAGGCAAAAATATAAATATTAGGGCTACAATGGTTAAGGTCCAGAAGCTTGCTTTTATTATGATTCTTGAGGTTCTCACCAATGTCTCTTTTAGTTACTCCAATGTTTCAAAAAGTTCAGCAATATTTGCATATTTGGTTCCTATTAACAGTACACCCATTGTTATAGCAAGGATTAATGTTGATATTGCAAAAGCTGACGGAAACTTTAAAGCAGTCATTAAAGATTCAAGCATTTGTGGAGTTGATAATTCGGTAATACCCCCAAGTAAATCCCACTCCACTGTTGAACCAAGAGAACTAACAAATACAAAAATACAGCCAGCGAAAATTCCCGGTTTTGTTAAGGGGATAATAACCCTTACCAGGGTTTGAAAAAATGTTGCTCCTAGATCCTGACTTGCCTCTATCGTTGACTTTTCAACCCTCCCAAGGGATAAAACTATAGGAAAAATCATAAAGGGGAGATAAGAAGATAACAGCCCAATGTGTACAGCTACTTCGCTAAATAACAACCCTTCCAATGGTGCAGAAATCAACCCCATCCACAGTAAGACATTATTTATAATGCCATATCTACCTAGCGCAAGTTTACTACACTAAATTTGGAATTCTTTAACTACAGGGGATTTCAGGCGATTTTAGCGTATATACTAAATGCTAATTTTTTCTACGATATCAAATA
>JAYEHT010000188.1:0-2201 GCA_034659655.1 Candidatus Aerophobota bacterium
GGCGTTAAGAAAGCTGGCCGGAATAGCTACCAACGCTACAGCTCAACTGCAGATACCGAAGCCTTAGAATAACTGATAGCAGTTACTCAAGCTGCTTATTTTAGAAGATATACGATGAAATACACCAAATTTATAGAAAATATAAAGAAAGGAGAAATCGCTTCTGCTTACCTTTTTGAGGGAGAAGAGGTCTATTTAAAGAATAAAGCGCTTAAAGAAATTAAAGAAAAATTTATGCACCCTAAATATGAGGACTTTAACTACGAGATTATTTCAGGAAAAGATGCCTCCACCGCCCAAATTGGAGATTCTCTTGCTACTCTTCCCTTTAAGGGAACAAAACGCGTGGTGGTTATAGAAGAAGCGGAAAAACTCTCTTCTGCAAATCAAAAGTTCTTACTTGAGTTTTTAGTTAGAATAACAAACTCCACCTGCCTTATCTGTTCAGGAAAATTTGATAAGAAAACGGAGTTCTACCGTGCATTTAAAAAGAAAAAAAGGGTTGTCTCTTTTTACCGTTTATGGGATAATGAAGCAGTAGATTGGATTCGCAAAGAGACGCAAAAAAAGGGTGGCAAAATTACTTCAGAGGCAGCAGTTCATCTTGAAGAAAAAATAGGAAATGACCTTACCTCCTTAATTAAAGAGATAGAGAAACTTTTTCTCTTTATTTATCCCAGGCGTTTAATAGAGAAAAAAGATGTAAAAGAGGCGGTAGGGGAAGGCAAGAGAGCGGGGATTTTTGATCTTACAAAAACAGTTAGAGAACGGGAGCTATCGCGGGCTCTTCTCATTCTTTCCGAACTTTTAGATAAAGAAAATCCTATGAAGATTCATTCTCTTATGGCTCGGGAGATAAGACTTCTATTGAGAGTTAAGGGGAAAAAGGAGAGCCTGTTTCCTCGAAAAATATGCCCCCTCATTTTTCCTTCAGTAAAATATTATTCCAGTTTCCATATAAATATTGCTAAAGAATACATCCAGGCCAGTAAAAAGTTTACTCTTTCTCAATTAATAAAAGGTTATCAACAGTTAGTGGAGGCAGAAGCATCTATTAAAAGAGGGAAAGAGGAGCCTTATATAGCTTTACAGAGAGTATTTTTAAATCTTCTTAAGAAGTAAAAAATACCCTTGAGCCTATATTTTTACATTCTTCCTACGGGATGTTAGTAATGAGGTCTGGTTAAATGCCTCTTTTGCTCGATAAGAGCTTCTTACAAAAGGCCCTGCCATTATAGAGGAAAACCCTAAAGATATCCCTATTTTTTCATATTCTTTAAATTTTTCAGGTCTTACGAATTCTTTTATCCTCAGGTGCCCTGGAGATGGTCTAAGATACTGACCTATAGTAAGTATGTCACATTCAACTTCTCGCAAATCCTTCATCACCTCAACCACCTCTTCAAACTTTTCTCCCAATCCTACCATAAGACCGGATTTTGCATAAATAGAAGGGAATAATTTTTTACTCTGTTTTAAAAGAGTTAGGGAACGCTCATAGTCTGCTTGAGGCCTAACTTCTGAATAAAGACGAGGCACAGTCTCCAGGTTATGGTTTAACACTTCAGGTTCTGTTTCTAATACTACCTGAAGAGAAGAAAGGGAACCCTTGAAATCGGGAATAAGCACCTCTACCCTAATCCTTTTATTTCCATTTTTTATCTCTTTAACAGTTCTGGCAAAATGCTCCGCCCCCCCATCTTTTAAGTCGTCTCTGGTCACTGAAGTCACTACCACGTAATCCAAATTTAATCTTTTAACTGCTTCAGCTACATTCTTTGGTTCCTCTATATCTAAAGGGAGAGGCTTGCCCTTTTTTACCGCACAAAACCTGCAGTTTCGGCTGCATACATCCCCTAAAATCATAAAAGTAGCTGTCTTTCTGGAAAAACACTCCCCTATATTGGGGCATCTTGCTTCTTCACAGACCGTATGCAAGGATAGGGAGCGAAGGAGTCTCTCCATCTCTTGAAGCAACTCCTGGTCAGGAGCCTTTTTTTTAATCCAATACGGAAACTTCATTTTTATCCTCAAGCATATCTCGGGACTTTTCCCCTCCGTCGCTGTATATCCGCTTTAAATTACTCTGCTCATCTCCTTAGCTACGGGAAAAATTTAATTCATCTTGAGGGGGCAATGCTTCACATTTCCCCCTCAACGCTACGCTGCTCCCCCTAAAAAACAGGCAAAGCAACTCGGAG
>JAYEHT010000189.1:0-2198 GCA_034659655.1 Candidatus Aerophobota bacterium
TAGAACTCACTCTGCTTTAAAATCATAAATCCAGAGTTATAATGTTCCCGGGGATAGAATGAGCCTGAATAGTAGCCGTAATAGTTGAAGAAATGGAGGATTATCTCCTGCTGGCTTAAAAAATCGAGCAGTTTCTTGTTAATGGTGACTTCACCAAAAATCATCATCTCACCGGTATTTTCCACCGGCACATATTTTCGCTTTTTCTCCTCACTCTCAAAATAGAGGGTATTCTGCTTTCTTTTCAGCTCACCATTGGAGAAGATATAGATAGTCTTCTTCATCTTTTTAGTTTTTCCCTTCCTCTGATTTTTCCTCTGGCTAACGATACAAACATTCCCAGAAAGCACAACATCCCGAATAAAGCAAAGGCACATCTACTGCTTTTAATTAACAGCGGATAATGGCTGGGAGTTATGCTCCCTTCCCCCATCAAAACAGCAAATATAAGTATAACGATAGCCATACTGAACATCTGTCCGGTGAGGCGCATTGTCCCCAGAGTAGAAGATGCCACGCCATAGTATTTCTTTTCTGCAGAGCTCATAACCGCGTTGGTATTTGGGGAGGAGAACAGAGCAAAGCCAAAACCAACAAGCATTAAGTTTAGAATAATTAACCAGAGCACACTTGATTCCTCGAGAGCAGAGAATACTAAAAGTCCTGAGAGTATTATACCCATTCCCAGTGAGACGACAATACGAGGTTCTACTCTGTCAGAAAGTGCACCAGCGAATGGAGAGAAGATAGTCTGCATAACAGGTTGACAGAGCAATATTAAACCTGCACTTTGGGGAGGGAATCCCCTTATGAGCTGAAGGTATAGTGAAAGCAAAAATGGGATAGCATAGGTAGCGCTATAATTGAATAAAGCAGCAACATTGGAGAAAGCAAAAGTAATATTTTGGCTAAATAGCTTTAAATTGAGCAGAGGATGGGGTATCTTCCTCTCCCACAGTATAAATAGAATTAAGACTACTGCACCAACTAAAATCATCCATATATAACTCCTACTTGATTTGATAGATGAGATGCCATACATTATGGTTATCAAAGATAAGCTGTAAATTCCTGCGCCGGGTAAATCAAATCTCTCTCCCTTTGCTTCTGCCCATTCACCTTTCAATCCCCACAAGGAAAACAAAATAATAGCTATACCCAGGGGGACACTAAAGAAAAATATGGACCTCCACCCAAAATGTTGGGTAAAAAAGCCGCCTAAAAAAGGACCCAGAGATAATCCTGAATAAATTGCCGCCGTGTTAATCCCCAACACTTTACCCCTTTTTCTCAATGGGAACACAGAAGTCAAAATGGCCACCCCTGTTCCCATAATCATCGCTCCTCCGATACCCTGGAGTACTCTGAATGCAAGAAGAATCTTTATGGAACTGGCAACACCACACAGAAGAGAAGAAATTGTGTAGAATAGAACTCCTCCTGTAAAGATTCTCTTTCTTCCATATATATCTGCTCCTCTTCCAAACGGAAGCAGGAGCATTGCCGATGTTAAAAGATATGCTGTGGGAATCCAGCTGAGCATTATCGCATTAGCATGAAACTCTGAGCCTATTACAGGAATAGCCAGGTTTATGGAACTTCCCATAAATGGAGTAAGAAATGATGCGAGAATAACTGCGATTAGTGCATACCTTTTTTCTGTGGTATTCATTTTCTATTTTAAAGTTCATTTCCCTTACGAGCAGATTATAGACAATATTTATACCCAGCAAAACTCCCTGTAGGCACAATTGCGGCAAAATCTTATCTTCACTGGCTGAGGAGGCCTTTCCTGGTTAATAATTTCTCTTATATTCTGAAAAGCTTCTTTCAACTCATTTTCAATATTTGGAGAAAGTTCTACTGGAATTTTCTTTTTTTCCTTGGGAATTAAAAGCTCTCCTTCGACAGAAATTCCATACTCTCTCAAGCGATAAAGATAATAGGCAAGTTGCATTATTGCTGCTTTTTGCCCCTTAGAAGATTTTTTTATTTCACCAACAATAATATCTTTATTTTCCTTTTTTACCAGATCAATCTTTACATTTTCAAAAACAATCTCTTTTCTCTCCCTTTTATCTCAGGCTTACAGCCCTTAAGAGAAGATGTCAGGGGGAGGCATCGTTACCCAAGGCTTCACCTTGGGCTTTGGAATCTCAGGCCTTCAGCCCTTAGAGAGCGCCACCATTCCCAAAACG
>JAYEHT010000190.1:0-2192 GCA_034659655.1 Candidatus Aerophobota bacterium
AAAAATTTGGAGATAAATTAATAAGATGATTACAAGAAAGAATAAATGTAAGAAAAGAGGATTGACGCTGGTTTTGGGGTTCATAACTAACTAATTATTATAGAAGGGGTTGAAAAAAAGATTATTGTCTGTGTTAATATACTTAAATAATAAAGCTAAAGTTTTAAAACGGAGATTTAAATGAGTGTTAGAATTACTAAACATGACATAGGCGCAGAAATTATTTCTAAGATTAATTTTTGGGTTTTCTTGGGTTTTCTTGGGGTCGGGCCTCAGTAACTATATTTTTATCAGCAAGATGCGTCTATTTTAAGCGCCTTTTTTGAGTTTTAAACTCATTTTTTAGGGTGATGAACCACCCCCAAAAAATGACTGTTTAAGCCCAAAAAATTAATATAAAAAAAGAGATTATTTATTTAATATCAGCATATTAGTATTGCCCGACCAATAACCTCCACAAGAGTTTGTTGACTAAATTAACGCTGTTGTGATACCTTTATCAAGGAAATCCTGGCATGTAAATATTGAGAGAAGAAGAAGAGTGATGAAATCCCACAAGATAGTCGTGATTATTGCTTTTTTGCTCATCTGCAAGAGTGCTTTTGGGCAGTTTAATGAGGCAATAGAAACTAATTTAGATGGCCTGACGGGCAAACTAATCATTTGCCAGCAGGACCTCTATAAGCTTTATATCAAGGTCGAGTTCGAGAACTCGACGATGCAAGACATTGTCGCAGGAAGACCTATATATTTCAAAGAGATCTATGTGCTTGATCCCGAGAATGACAAAAAGTACTTTGTGTTGAAAGATGCTGATGGATGCTTTCTGGCTGGTCCCTGCTCAGACGCCAATGAGGGTGGCCGCTGGTGGATCAATGTGCCTGCTCAGGGGAAAGTAACTCTCTGGGCAATGTTCTCGTCCCTGCCGCACGAGGTTAAGGTAGTTGATGTTGTAATACCAGAGCTCTTTCCTTTTGAAAATATTGAATTGAAGACTGAACCTTTCATTTCAGTCAAGGAACATGCCACAAACGCCTACCCTAATAGCGTAACACTAATTTCTGCTAAAAGAAGCAGGGGAGCGGTGAGCGTGAGACTCCAGTTGAGCAACACTGGCTCTGTCGCTGCTAAAACAGGTGCAATCTTCTATCGGGATGCCTATTTGTATGACTACATAAACCAGAGAAAATATCCGGTCTTGAAAGATAGCGATAATCACTACATAGCGGAACCGAAAAGCGATCTCAATGATGGAGGACGCTGGTGGAGCAGCTCCCTTAAACCCGGCGGCCGGCAGCTCATGTCTCTAAAGTTTCAAGCACCTCCGGATGATGTTAACGAGGTAACCGTTGTTGTTCCTCTACTGGTCCCCTTCGAGAAGATTGAACTTTCAGGAAAGGGTGGAGTTGAAGATCATTCTGGTCTTCAGGTCATCGGAGCCGAAAGTGGAATAAAAAAGGTATTGAAAAATCTACAGGCAGAAGAGACAGAAGATGAGATTACTCTTAAGCTCAGCTCCGAGGTTCTCTTCGATCATGATAAGTGGGAGATCCGCACGGATGCTGAATCTGTCCTCAATGACGTATTGACGGTCATCCAACAGTATGCAGACTCTAATGTTCGGATCGAAGGGCACACAGATAGTACGGGAAGCGATGATTACAATAAGAGTCTCTCGGAAAGACGGGCGGAGGCGGTAAAGAGCTGGTTGGTTGACCACGGAGCAAATGCTGACAAACTGAAAACGAAAGGATTTGGAGAAACTCAGCCAGTGGTCTCTAATGACACTGCCGAGGGGAGACAGAAGAATCGCAGGGTTGAATTGGTCATCGAGAAGTAGCTGGTCTCGTTAAATCTTCCCCTTGAGAATCGTAATTAATCGTTCTTTGACCCTTGAAGAATCCATATAGTTAGCCATAAAACCCTAATTATTTTAATGGGTTTTATGAGGTTTTCCCGCCGATAATCCCAGCATTCAAGTATTTTCCCCTTGATTCCTTCTTGACGTCTCAATTAAATAACAAAGAAAAGATGTTTCATATAATTTGACATAATTATTGCATGTTGATATTTTCTATTCTTTGTTAACGCAGTTAATGCTAATATTTAATAAGCTTTTTTTATGCCGAAGAGGAAGTTTGTTTCATCAATTTAAAAAGGAGATTCCGATGAAAAGATATAGGAACTTACTT
>JAYEHT010000191.1:0-2187 GCA_034659655.1 Candidatus Aerophobota bacterium
AACTAAAATGAAAGTGAGCTATGAAAACTATCTTAGTGGCCGATGACGATAAGAATTTTCAATTGCTTCTTAAGACAGAGCTTAGTTTAGAAGGATACCAGGTGATATTAGCTAACAATGGACGGGAGGCGCTAAGAAGGATAAAAAAAGAAACTCCGGACTTATTAGTACTGGACCTCAAGATGCCCAATATGCATGGCCTGGACGTCCTGAGGACAATACGAAAAGAGAATAAAGAACTGCCTGTAGTAATTTGTACCGCCTATGAAGAAATGCGAGATGACCGCACAGTTCGGGCAAGCCATATTGCTGGTTATCTTACCAAACCCATTGGTCTTAATTGCCTCAAGGCAATAATGAAAAGGTCTTTGGCAAATAAAAAAGCTTAGGATAATCGCGTTTGGTTATAAATTATAAGAAAATTATAAGAAAGGAGGCAACACCTATGAAAGCTAAATTAATTATTGCAGGATTTGTGGTTATAGGACTTGTATTCCTGTTGTTTTCAGGCATCGTGTATGCTACCTCAACTATGAGCTGGGATTTTCAATCTGCTCAGGATAGACAGGTAGACCTGCAAATAGCTGAGGTCTGCAAGTTTGGCAGCCCTTTTCCGACCCAATACGAATATTACTATATCTACAGCTATGATGATTCTAAACCTGTTATTGGCACCCAACAGAATTCTGAGCCTGAATATGGAACGGGAAGCTCAAGCACCAGTGTGGCAGTCTATTCAGACGGAAATGGCGATGGCGAGACCGGCAATGCCCAGATAAGTGTAGAAAACAATAACAATAACGAAAACAATAATAACAATAACAATGAGTAATAGAGAAAGATAATAAAGGAGGTGTAAAATGGGTGCACCATTAGTGTTTGTAGTCGCAGTGCTTGCTCTTGCTACGGTTTTTAAGCCAGTAAATACGGACAAGCCACCACAGGAGGTTGTAGCTCCACCGGTAATAAGCTCCCCTCAAGTAAACACTACTGAGATAACCGAGAAACTATTGAGTTTGTCTGTCCCTGAGGAAAGAGTTTCCGTAGCTGTTTATGAATTAAGGGACAAAACCGGTCAATATAAAGACGATAAGCTGGCCAATCGCAAGAGCACCGCAATCTCTCAGGGAGCAACCGAGATGCTCATTACCGCCCTTGATCGCTCTCATCAGTTTACAGTTCTTGACCGGGTAAATTTCAAGCATCTTTTAACTGAACAGGATCTAAGAGGGAAGAAACGCCTGGCCAAGAATAATCCTTATCCGGAGCTAAATAAACTAATCGGCGCCAAATATATTGTTGGAGGGGCAATTACTGAATATAATTGCGATGTAGTTACGGGAGGAACTAAATTAGCGGTTGCAGGAGTTGGAGGCAAAACCAAGTTTGCTAAAGCCACAGCCGCCATTGACCTTCGCGTAACCGATACCACCACTGGCGAGGTAGTAAAAACCTTGAGTATGAAAGATAAAATCATCGGGAAGATGGTGGGATTAAATCTCTTCAGTTTCTTTAAGACCGAGAATCTATATGAGCTTGAATCGGGAAAAGGTAACCAGGAGCCAATCAACCTGGTGGTGAGAAGATTAATTGAGGATATGGTTTACCAGCTGGTGGAAAGCGGTGTGTTTAAGTAATTATCCTGAACGCATTTTTATGAGGATGAAAGATCTTTGAGAATAGATTAGCAAATAATTAAGGGGCGAGCGGCTGATTCCCCGAACCTTCCCCAAGGTAAGATAAGGAAATTTAGCTCATCAGAAAGTTTTTGCATAATAGCTTTAACTTTCTGACTGCTCACCCTTTTATAATGTAGCAATTTTATCCGGAAATGTCAAGCAACCCGCATCAAGTCATCTATAATGTCACCGAAGGGGTACTGGTTGGGTCATATAAAATGTCACCGAAATATGATATAACTCTCCTTGGTTAAATCAAAAATCAACCAGGGAGGCAAGGAGATGGACATGAATGCAAGAAACCAGTACCTCAAGGACCTGCAAAAAAGGTATTTTATGGCAAAGTCCAGAAAGGAAAAATCCTCTATTCTGGATGAGTACTGCAGAAACACTCATCAGGATAGAAAACATGTCATCAGAAAGATACGATCCTCTCTCCCTTCGCATCCTAAGAAGAGGATAAGAAAACAAATCTATGATGGCTATTTGAGAGCAGCATTAGCAGAAG
>JAYEHT010000192.1:0-11015 GCA_034659655.1 Candidatus Aerophobota bacterium
GAAAAAACCTCAATACCTCAAAAGAAAACCGATGTAGTTTGCCCTCATTTTCTTGAACTAAAATGGGCAACAGGCTGTCCTTATGACTGCTCCTGGTGTTATCTGAAGGGAACTTTTCGATTCTTGCCGTATAAGACTAAACCCCATATAAAAGATTTTGACAAAATAGAAAAACATACTCAAACATTTTTAGAATATGTTCGGACCCCTGAAATTTTAAATACAGGGGAGATAGCCGATTCACTGATGCTAGAAGGGAATAAGAAATCATTTGTTAAATTCATAGTTCCATTATTTGAAAGCCAAAACCGGCACAAAGTACTTCTAGTAACTAAGTCTGATAAGATAACGAATCTTCTAAAACTTGACTCTCACCATCAGGTTATAGTGAGTTTCAGCCTCAATGCTATCCCTGTAGCTCAAAGATGGGAGAAAAAAGCACCCTCTGTAGAAGAACGGATAAAAGCGGCAAAAGTTCTTTATAACGAAGGGTATGAGGTGAGAATAAGAATAGACCCAATGATCCCTGTAGAAAATTGGGAGAAATTATACACTCATTTAATTAATCTTATATTTGATTCATTTATACCTGAGAGAATCACATTGGGCTCACTTCGGGGATTACAGAGCACAATCAATGGGACATCGGATAAATCTTGGGTAAAATATCTATCTGAATACTCAAATTGGGGCAAGAAGATAGATATTAACTTAAGGCTTGCTATGTACCGAAAGATTATCTCTTATTTAAGAGAAAAATATAAATATCATGGAATAGCCCTTTGCAAAGAAACTCTGGCTATGTGGGAAATACTTAAATTGGATTATAAAAAGATAAAATGTAATTGTGTATGCTAAGAGGAGGAATTATGGTTCTCAAAGAAACAATATGGCCGATTGAACCACATACGCAAGCAAAACATGCAATATTGGATCGTTACTTAAAAGCGTGGCTTCCCATAATGAGCAGTATTAGCGGTCGTATTGTGTATATTGATGGCTTTGCGGGGCCAGGAAAATATTTAGATGAAAGGGGTCAGCCAACTATTGATGGTTCTCCACTCATTGCTATCAATGCAGCAAGAAAGCATAGACTCCCACTAAATGCAGAAATATTATTCCTTTTTATTGAGGCAAAGCATGACCGGTGTGAATACCTTAAAAACCTGCTTAAATCAATAGATTTTCCCCAAAATATGAGGTATGAGGCAATAGAAGGCAAGTTTGACGAAACTCTTTCTTCTCTATTTGATTATCTTGACAAACAGAAAGAATATTTGGCTCCAGCCTTCGCATTTATTGATCCATTTGGATATTCTGATACGCCCTTCTCGCTTGTTAAGAGAATAATGAAGAATCCAAAATGTGAAGTTCTCATTAATTTTATGTATCATGATATAAATAGATTTATAAGCGATCTAAATAAAGCAAAGCACTTCGATTTACTTTTCGGCACTGAGGCGTGGCGTGAAATTGCTACATTAAAAGACCCCCAAGAAAGAAAGTTAAAAACGCTCAATCTTTATCAAAAAGAGCTCGAAGAAGAAGCAAAGATAAAATATGTCCGTTTCTTTGAAATGATCAATAAATCTAATCAAACTGAGTATTTTCTATTTTTTGGAACCAACAATCTGGAGGGACTCAGGCAAATGAATGTTGCTATGCGAAAGGTTGACCCAAGAGGCGCATTTCAATTTTCAGACAGAACAAATCCTAATCAAATGGTGCTTTTTACTCCAGAACCTAATTACGAGCTGCTCAAAAAGTTAATTATTAGAGAATTTAGTGGTAAAACAGTTTCGGTTGAAGAAATCGATGAATTTGTCTTAATATCAGGTTTCACCCATTTTAAGAGGCATATTTTGAAACCTATGGAAGAGGCAGAAGAAATAGGAGTAGTTGAGAGTAGAAGAAAACGAAAAAAAAGCACATATTCACCTGGCACAATTATTCGATTTGGATAGGTTTAATCATTAGACTTCTTACTTAATAAAAATCACGATTTTGAATACTAAAGAGAATAAGGCTATGTTATTTCTGGAAACGAGAGGAGATACTCCAGCTTACGGGAATGGAATGCTTGCTTCTATTATATTTTGATATAAAAGAAATTTCTCTATATCTCAGCCCATGCTCATAAATTTCTCTGGTAATTCGAACATCATCCAAGCAATATCTCTTCAATTTTCCAATTTTGCCCTCTCGAAAAAATCTAATTGCCTCTAACCCGCTTCCACTTTTCGTCTCTCCTAAAGTTGCCTGGGCAACGCTATTCAAACTAACCCTGTGTCCAGTCACTCTTACAATTTCTTTCATTATATCCAGCGTAGGTAGACTGTATATGGGAATGGATAAATAAGGTTCTAAAACCGGGAGATCAAATCTTTTGATGCTGAAGCCAATAATTAAACCCACTGATTTCAGGATTTTTTCCAGTTCAGGCATCTCTTTCTCCTCAAAAGTTGTGTATTTATCATTGAAATAGGAATAAACTCCTACGACGGAGACCCCTAAAAGGTGCATCTTTCTTCCCCCCACCTCATCGAAACTCTTCTGAGTCTCTAAATCGAGAACAATTTTATTTTCTCGCATCTATACCTCCAGTTATGAAAGTCGTAAACCCTGTTAGATAGAGAAACTTATCTAACGGGGTAAAAATTTAACTCCCCTGCTAAATTAGACTTTTTCTCTTCAAAATCAGCGTAATTTCTACCAGTATGAGAACAATAATCATCAGGACAGCTGTGAGGTAAGGAGTTTTTAAGTTGTAAATTTGAGCAACTATCCCTCCTACTAAAGGACCTATCAGGAGTCCGCTACCTAAAAATGCTTCATGAATCGCCGCTCTTGCTCCTCTATTCCGATAGGTATTTACGCTATAAAATAGACTTGAAAAAGAGCATATTCCTATGCCTATTCCTACAAACATAAAGGAGAGGAAGAAAATAGGTAAGGAATTGCTTAAGAAGATAAGAATAAGAGCAAACACTATCAGCAGCTGCGCAGAAAGCAGGGGAACTAATCGATAGTGCCAACGCGAGGTTTGTCCCAATATGCAAAAGATGAGAGCTTGAGAAGCAGGGATGGTAGACATTAAAATTCCTAAGGTTAAAGGTGTAAAACCCATTTCTGTGAACAGTTTGGGAAAGATATATCGGAGTATTCCTAAGGAAAAGTAGCTGGCAAAAGTAGCTATCCAGGCTAAATAAAGGTAAAAAGAGGATGTTGCATGATCACCATTCTCTTTATAAGAGCTTTTTTTGCTATTCGAGGAAGCTTTGTATTCAGTCTTAGAGGGCTCTCTCAATATTAGGAAAAAAATAGCAAGGTAAAAAAACCCTGCTATATAAAAGGGGAAACGGGGAAAGATTTGGAAAATAGAACCTCCTATTAAAGGACCAATTATTGCTCCCATGCTCCAGGAAACATCAAAATGAGCTATTTGCTTTAATAATCTTTTTCCGCTTCTCTCTGCGAGCCAGGCCTCTAAAGAAGGCCAGAACATAGCCCCAGAGATTCCCAGAAAAGCTATAAAAATAAATAGCTGATATAAATGGCTGGAAAAGGATAAAAGAAAAGAGGCGAGAGAATAACCTACGAAACCTAATAATATTATATTTTTACGTTTCCATCTGTCGGACAGTTTTCCGAATAATAGACAAAAACAGATAAAACACAAATTAGAGGTAAAACCCAATCCTCCTAAATTAAGAGGATCAGCTCCCAGCTGAATAGCAAACAAAGGAATGGCAATATAAACCGTACTTAAAGCTATAGTTGTAAGAAAAGTGGCCAGAAAAAGGACAAAGTTGCTTTTCTCTTCCATCATAATTCATTTAACCGCTTTTTAAACAGGTCAATCATTTTTATGGGGGTGGGATCAATCTCTTGAAGGATAGCTAAATAAAAGCTTATCCAATCTCCAATATAAATAGAAGAGAAAATTTTAGTTAAGGGGTTCTTTCCTTCGCTCCATATCTCTGTCCATCTAATTCCTTTCTCTTTCATTATGGATTGGGTGATCTCTATTCTCTTTTTAATTCTCTTCTTTTCCTCATCATCCCGAATAAATATAGGATAAAACTCCCTTAAGTCTACTTTTCCCACGCCTGTCCATCCCACGATTTCATTATGGTTTAACTCTGGAAATACATTCCAAAAAGCGGCAACTTTACTATTTTCATTAAATTGAGTCTTTAATCTACAGGCAATGGCATCTGTTTTTCCTTCTACTCCATATATGAGAGGTATTTTTCCCAATAGTTCGCAGGCAGTTGACTTGGCAAAATTTTTCTTCAGGGGAACTTCCGGAGAGTGCCTATCTCTAATAATACTTAAAACCTCTAATAATTCATTATAATTATAATCTTTTTTCTCTACCAACCTCAAACTTTCCAGGGTTTTTAATACAGGAATAAATAGATACCCCAGAGCATTGCGAGGAGGCATCCCCGGGGGAATAGTTATCAAAAAATTTTTATCTTCCCCAGCCAGCTTTTTTAGTTTTCCTCCGCTGGAAATAGAGATAACTAAACATCCTCTTTCTTTAGCTTCTTTATAAGAGGAGAGAGCCTCTTCGGTATTCCCTGAATAGCTCACTATAAAAGTTAATATTTTTTTGTCTATGTATCGGGGCAGGTTATAATCTCGATTTACAAAAATGGGTACTTTTATCTTTTCAGAAAGGAGAGTTTTTAATACTTCTCCTCCTATAGCAGAGCCTCCCATTCCGCATATTCCAATTCCTCCTCTTTTTTGAAAATAATTCTGGGGGATATTTAAATTATCTCCTATCCAGATTGCCTTTTTACATTGGAGGGGAAATTCCAATAAAAGTTTTCTCATCTTACCTCTGTCAATTTTTTCTATTGCTTGCAGGTCATCCATTTTCATTTTCATTCCCCTTTAAGATATTCTTTATTCTTTTCCCCAGTTTTCTTCGAGCAAATTCTTCTGCCTCGGAAGATGTGCTTAATTTAAGAAGCTCTGAAGATACTTCCTGTGTCTTTTCCCATTTTATACTTCTGATTAATTTTTTTATCTCTAAAAGGCTTGTTGGAGCTACGCTGAATTCATCAACCTCCAGACCTAAAAGTACCAGGGCAAACAGAGGGTCGCTGGCCATCTCTCCGCAAGCTCCTACCCATATATTTTCTCGATGGGCACATTTTATAATATTATCTATCAACCTCAAAATAGTAGGGTGAAGAGGTTGATAAAGGTAGGCAACTTTTTCATTTACTCTATCCACAGCTAAACTATACTGGATTAAGTCATTTGTTCCCAAGCTGAAAAAATCCATCTCCTTGGCTAAAATGTCAGCTATTATAGCTGCTGATGGAACCTCAACCATAGCTCCTACCTCTATATCTCTGTCGAAAGGAATTCCTTCTTTTTTTAATTCCTCTTTCACCTCGGAGAGAATTTCATTAGCTTTTCTTACTTCCTCTACTCCAGAAATCATAGGATACATAATCTTCACTTTACCAAAATAGGCAGCTCTTAAGATAGCCCTTAGTTGAGTTTTGAAAATATCTACTTTCTCAAGACACAGTCTTATTGCTCTCCAGCCCATAAACGGATTTATTTCACGAGGAACAGGAAAATGTGAGAGGAATTTATCCCCTCCTAAATCTAAGGTTCGGATGATTGCCGAGTGTGGAGATGCTTTTTGGGCTACTATTTTGTAAGCTTCTAATTGTTCCTCTTCGCTGGGTAAAGTTTGACGATTTATATAAAGATACTCAGTTCTATATAATCCTATTCCTTCTGCTCCGTATTTTAGGGCAAGCTCTACCTCCCGGGGACCAGCGATATTAGCTGCCAATCCTACTTCTCTTCCATCCAAGGTTTGAGGAGGTAGGGATTTTAAAATTTTCAGTCTCTTTTTATAATTTACAAATTCTTCTTGAAATCTTTTATATTCTTCTATCTGTTCCGCAACAGGATTAGTGATTATTTTACCCTCGTTTCCATCAAGAATTATGAGAGACCCGGGTTCAACTTTCTGAGTTATATTCCCCAATCCTACAACTGCTGGTATTTCTAAGGAACGAGCCATAATGGCCGTATGAGATGTTCTGCCTCCTATGTCTGTTGCAAACCCGAGAATTTTGTCTTTTTGCATAGAAGCAGTATCTGAGGGAGCAAGGTCGGAGGCTATCACTATTATCTCTTCATTCAGATGGGAAAGAGTTAATGTCGGTTTTTTTAATAGATTATGGAGTATGCGTCCTCCTATATCTTCTATATCCCTGAATCTTTCTCGAATAAGGTCATATTTAACAGAAGCAAATTTTAACTGTAATGCCTTAAAAGTCTTTATAAGAGCTGTTTCCGCATTTAATCTCTCTTTCCTTATCTTTTTTATTGTCTCGTTTATAAGAAGAGGGTCCTCTAACAGATTAAGATAGGTCTGAAAAATATAGGCCTCTTTTTTACCTATACTCTCCTTTACCCTTTTTTTAATTTTTTTCATCTGTTTCCTGGATTGTGCTACTGCTTCCCGGAACCTTTCTATCTCTTTTTCTACCTCCTCTTCTTTTATTTTATATTCTAAAATACAAAAATCTTCTTTTTCTAAAATATATACTTTTCCTATAGCTATTCCTGGAGAAGCAGGTACGCCTGTAAGCATTTTTATTTCCTCCTCTCATACTAAGTATTGTCAAAATTTCACTACAGAGAAATTATACGCTTAGTAATATCTTTTAAAGAAAAAATTTTAAGACTTCCCCTGCTAAGTAGACTGAGCCCGTAACGCAGATTATATCTTTGCATTCTGCCGAAGATAAGGTATAGGAGATAGCCTCGGTTACCTCATCTTTAATTACTATTTTACGAGAGGAAGAATTTTTTATTCTTTTTTTAATCTCTTCCGGTTCCATTGCTCTTGGACTGTTTACTTTAGTGAGAATAATCTCATCTACTAAAGGCAAGAGAACTTTTCCCATTCCTTCCACATCTTTATTCTTGGAGACGCCCATAATTAAGATGATTTTTCTTGCTTGAGAAATCTCCTTCAGGAAGTTTGCCAGTGCCTGCGCCGAAGCCACATTATGTGCACAATCCACAAGAAAAAGAGGATCTTTAAATAAAATCTGAATCCTACCCGGCCATCTTACTTTTTTCATTCCCTCCATCACAGCTTTTCGAGGAACAAAAATTCCGTACTCTCTGAGCACCTCTATTGCTCCTATAGCTGTAGAAGCATTTATAAGCTGATGCTTACCTAATAAAGGAATAAATAAACAAGGATAAAATCGCCTCTCTGTTTTTACCTGGAAGCTTTCTCCTTTTAGATTACTTTTTATCTCCTTAAATTTGATTTCTTTACCCACTTTATATAGATGAACTCCCTTTTTCTTACAAGTCTCTTCAATTACTGATAAGACTCCTTCCTCCTGGGGGGAAGTTATAGCTTTTGAGCCTTTTTTAATAATGCAACTTTTTTCTCTGGCTATGGAAGCTAAATTATTTCCCAATTCTCTTATATGGTCAAAGCTTATCTGGGTGATGATACTCACCAGAGGATGAGCGATAATATTAGTAGCGTCTAATCTTCCTCCTAAACCTACCTCAAGAACAGCTACATCCACTTTTTTATAAAAGAAATAAAGAAAAGCAATTGCTGTATACACCTCAAAAAAAGTGGGAGATAAAGAGGGATTAGAAGAGTCTATGCTCGATTTTATCTGAAATGCAAAGCGAGCAAATTCTTTCTCTTTAATTAACTCCTCCCCTATCCTTATGCGCTCGCGTGCATCAATCAAATGAGGGGAAGTGTACAATCCTACCTTAAAATTGGCTGCCTTTAAAATTGAGGCGATTATAGCGGCGGTGGAACCTTTACCCTTGGTGCCGGCTATATGGATAACCTTTAAATTTTGATGAGGATTTCCTGTTAAATTTAAAAGATGTCCCATTCTTTGAAGGTTCAAAGACCTTTTATTGTACGGAAAGAATTCCTTCTTCTCATAATCAATCAAAGAATTTATATATTTTAAAGCCTGAGCATAAGAAAACATAGGTTATTTTAATTCCTCATATCGGTGTAATCATTTTTAAGAATCTGTGTAATCAGAGGTCTCTTTTTAATGTCTGAAATGCCTTATGCCTGTAAATAACATAGCTATATTGTATTTATCAGCAACTTTTATTGCTTCCCTATCTCGTAGAGACCCGCCGGGCTGAATAATAGCTGTTATTCCTGCTTTTCCTGCCTCCTCTACTACATCCGGAAAGGGGAAAAAGGCATCTGAAGCTAAGCAAGAGCCTTTTGCTTTTTTACCCGCTTTTCTAATAGCAATAAGGCAGGAGTCTATACGACTCGTTTGTCCTGCCCCTACCCCTATCACCGTTTTATTCTTTGAGAGAACGATAGCATTGGATTTTACATGTTTACAGATTATCCAGGAGAATAACACCTCTTCTTTCTCTTCTTTAGTAGGTTCCCTTTGGGTAACGGTCTTTAGTTGTTCAGGAATATAACTGAGAGCATCTTTTTTCTGTAAAAGAATCCCCCCTTCTACTCCCCTAAGGTCCCGGCTATCTTTCTCTTTCTGGTTGAAGGAAAAGGGACCTGTTTTTAAAATGACTAGCTTCTTTCCCCATTTTTGTCTCACTTTTATGATTCTTAATGCTTCTCCATTATAGTCAGGAGCAATTATTCCCTGGACAAAAGTGTGAGGAGAGGCTATTCTTTCAGCAGTGGCTCTATCCACTACTCTATTTAACCCTATGATACACCCAAAAGCAGATAGAGGGTCTCCTTCATAAGCCTTTTTAAAAGCAGACTCTATTTTAGGAGCGCATCCCGCTCCACAGGGATTTGTATGCTTTATTACCACGGCTGCAGGTTCTTTAAATTCTTTTATTATCCTTAAAGCAGCATCCAGGTCCAATAGATTATTAAATGATAGCTCCTTCCCGGAAAGCTTCTGAGCAGAAGAGAGAGTATTTTCTTTCTTTCTCAATTCTCTATAAAATGCAGCGGACTGGTGTGGATTCTCTCCGTAATTAAGCTCTTTTTCTTTAGTATAGTTCAAACTTATTATCTCCGGGAATTCTTCCCCTTTTCTCTTCTGGAAGTAATTGGCAATAAAGCTATCATAAACACCCGTCTTTTGAAAAGCCCTGATAGCTAAATTAAAAGATGTCTCCTCGCTTAAGGAAGAGTCATTTTCTTCCAATTCCTTGAGAATTTGTGGATACTGAGAGGGATTACTTACTGCCGCCACATAAGGAAAATTTTTTGCTGCCGAGCGAAGCATAGTAGGACCACCAATATCGATATTTTCTAATGCCTTTTTTATCTCCATTTTTTCTTTATTAACAATCTCTTCAAAGGGATAGAAGTTTACTACCACCATATCAATAAGTTTTATATTATACTTTTTTACTTCATCCATCTGTTCGGGTGCATCTCTTAAGGCAAGTAAAGATGCGTGAATTTTAGGATGTAGCGTCTTCACTCTACCAGAGAGCATAGGGGGACTACCCGTATATTCAGATACCTCTTTTACAGGAATCCTCGCTTCCTTAAGGATTTTAGCTGTTCCTCGTGTAGAGAGAATCTCTATTCCTAAATCTGTTAACCTTTGAGCAAAATATACCACTCCCTTTTTGTTGAAGACACTAATCAAGGCTCTTTTAATTTTGGGCATTAGTACATCTCCTCCTGCATTCTTTTTCTCATTTACAATATAGCAGATTTTCCCCTTTAGTCAAATGACTTGACACGATGAAGACATGATGCGTTTCTTTGACCTTTCGTTTTAAACTGTTATAATAATTAGGTGACTTATATGATAGGGAGGGAGTAATGAGAACTCTGGAGATAGCCACTCCTGAGGAAGTGATAGGATATGAATAAGTTTATCTTCCTGGAAGATATCCATAAAATACGGGAGGATCTTTATGAGGATACAAAAAAGATGGATCCAAAAGACGAAGCTGTATTCTACGATAAACAAGCGGAGAAGTTACTTAAAGAGTGGGGGGTTAAACTTAAAAAAGCTAATTATCTACTTGAAGCTGTTAGATAATGGACGAGAGTTCCTTTTGGGTATAACTTATTTCTTACGTCATCCTGAAAGG
This sequence comes from Candidatus Aerophobota bacterium, assembly GCA_034659655.1. Taxonomy (GTDB): domain Bacteria; phylum Aerophobota; class Aerophobia; order Aerophobales; family JAGGXI01; genus JAGGXI01. The sequence goes on from JAYEHT010000192.1 coordinate 10,099, forward strand.
AAAGTGGCAAAATCAGATTTTTTGGATTATCGCTATCTTTTCAGTTATTGCATTCGCTTTTGCACACCTATCTTTACTCAGATTCAGTAAACTAATCTATTTTATACCAGATTCAATCTAAATGTTGATTATTCTACTTCGCAAAACTATTAATTTCCCCCAGGGCTCTCTAATACTTCTTAGGCCACGACCGATTGACAACCACTGAGATTTACCTAAATTTATCACCAGAGGATGCAATCAAGGGGTTTTTAGATAAGTGCAGGTAGTTTGAACATAACTTATTATTTGCACAGAAAGGGTGAGAAAAGATGGCAGAATCTGATAAACGTAACTCATCTTAATTGCCCCCTTCATGATAAACTTGCAAAAAGTTCATCTTTCATATGTTTAAGGGGATAATTATTAAAAAGATGAGAAAGGGAGAGTATAGATGACCTCTGATTTCTTCTTTTTTGCAGCTTTTGGAGCAGGAGTCCTTTCATTTTTGGCACCCTGTATATTACCTCTTATACCCTCTTATGTATCCTTTATCACTGGAACTTCACTTACACAACTTCAGAATCCCAGAAATCCTTCTCTGAGAAAAAAAATTATCATTAGCTCCTTGCTATTCATCCTGGGTTTTTCATTTGTCTTCGTGGCTTTAGGAGCCAGTGCCTCTTTTATAGGAGAACTGCTACGCCGTTATCAGCAGTGGATCTCCAGAATTGGAGGAGTATTTATAATAATTATGGGTTTTCATCTTATGGGAGTTTTAAACATTTCTGTTTTTGACAGAGAGAAAAGAATCCATCTGACTCAAAAGCCTGTTGGATATTGGGGAATACCTTTAGCAGGAGCTGTTTTCGCTGCTGGATGGACTCCTTGTGTCGGTCCTATCCTGGGCTCAATACTTTTTTACGCCAGCACCACAT
>JAYEHT010000193.1:0-11003 GCA_034659655.1 Candidatus Aerophobota bacterium
GTTGAGGAAAAGGAGAAAGACTTGCTGTTTGAGGAGCAAAGCGACCTGCTCTGCTTGCCTTTGAATTGGGGGGAGCAGCATAGAAGAGAGGGGGGATATTTCCCCCTTCAAAATCCTTCAAGCCTTCCCCCCGTAGCCAAGGAGATGAGTAGAGTAATTCAAAGCGAATATACTCTGGCGGTGAGGAAAAAGTCCCGAGATTCTCTTGACTCTATCTCAACAGTGAATATAATATTAAGAAGGAGCATAAGATGATGGAGCTGATGGGTAAGTCTCTAATTATACTGGGAATAATTATACTCATCATAGGAGCACTGTTTTTATGGGGAAACAAGGTCCCCTTTTTAGGAAAATTGCCGGGTGATATTTTTATTCGTCGAGGAAACTTCAGCTTCTACTTTCCTCTTAGCAGCTGTATTGTTATCAGTTTAATTCTTACCCTGATCTTCACTCTGTTTTTGAGAAAATAAGGGAAAGGAATATATTATTCTTATGTCTAAAGGAAAAATACTTCTCTACTCTTTTATAATACTTCTATTTATAGGAACAGGAGTCTTAGGGGGCTATTTTATAGCTGGTTTATCCGAACTTCCCCGTGTTGAGCAATTAAGAGAGTACTCTCCCAGCTTGATCACCAAGGTATATTCAGCGAAAGGAGAGCTTTTAGGAGAGTTTTTTCAAGAAAAAAGGAGAGTAGTTTCTCTTTCGGCTACCCCTCCCTATCTTCAAAAGGCTTTTATTGCTGCAGAGGACCAGAGATTCTATCACCATCAGGGAATAGATTGGAAACGTATTTTAAAAGCAGCCTGGGTTGATTTAATAACCTGGAGCCGAGCTCAAGGAGCAAGTACTATTACCCAACAGTTAGCCAGAAACCTTTTCCTCACCTTCCAGAAAACCCTTGTTCGCAAAATAAAAGAGACGGTTTTAGCTATTCAAATCGAAAGAAGATACAGTAAGAAAGAGATTCTCGCTATGTACCTTAACCAGATATATTTCGGCGAAGGAATTTATGGAGTTGCCGAGGCTTCCTCTTTTTACTTTGGGAAAAAAGTGGAGGACTTAAACTTAGCTGGATCTGCTTTTTTAGCTGCTATTCCCAGGAATCCTGCTTACTATTCCCCTCTTAATCATCCTCAACATACTAAACTCAGAGCAAAACTTATTCTTGAGAAGATGCATGAAGTAGGATTTATTACTAAAGAAGAGTTAGTAAAAGAAAAAGAAAGGTCTGTAAAAATAGTAGAAAATAAGCGAAAGAGAAAGGGAAATATCTACCACGCCCCTTATTTTGTAGAATGGGTTCATCGAAAAGTGGAAAAAAGATATGGATATAAAAACTTCTGGCGCGGAGGGCTCAAAATCTATACTACTCTAAATTTAGATTTGCAAAAAGCGGCGGAAGAGGCTCTGGTGGATTATTTAAAGAAGAATGACCATCAAGGAGCCCTATTAGCTATGGATCCTCATACAGGTTTTGTTAAGGCGCTGGTAGGAGGAAGAGACTTTGAAGAATCCCAATTTAACAGAGCTACTCAAGCCCGCCGCCAGACAGGCTCTGCATTTAAAATATTCACTTATACTGCAGCAATTGATGAAAAACAGTTTACCCCTGTTACCCCATTCTTTGATGGACCTATTGCTTTTGGAAAAGGAACCAAGGTAGGAAAAAGTGGGGAAATCCTGGAGGGGAAGGAGGGATGGTCTCCTCAAAATTATGAAAAACACTTTTGGGGTAAAGTCTACCTTTGGCAAATGTTTGCTCATTCTATCAATGTCTCCTCAGTAAGATTATTAGAGAAAGTAGGCATAAAGAGAGCAATAGATTATGCTCATCTTTTGGGAATTCAAAGTAAGCTGAATCACGATCTAACCCTCACTTTGGGAACCTCTTCTTTAACTCTTTTAGAAATGGTGCGTGGATACGCCACTATAGCTAATTATGGAGTAAAATGCAAGCCCATATTTGTTTGTAAAATAGAAGATAGCAAAGGAAGAGTTCTTGAGGAAAATTTTTCTCAGGGAGAAACAGTCCTCTCCCCCCAAACCTCTTATGTAATGATTGATTTATTAAAGAAAGTGATTGATTATGGAACAGGGCGGAGAGTGAGATGGTTAGATTTTAATAGGCCTTGTGGAGGAAAGACAGGAACGGTAGGTTGGCCAAATGAAGAAAATACAGATAAGACTATGGATGCCTGGTTTATAGGCTTTACTCCGGATTTAGTAGCCGGAGTGTGGATAGGAAACGATGATGCCACTCCCTTAGGGGAGAAAGTAACGGGAAGTAGCGCTGCTATTCCGGTATGGGTAAAATTTATGAAGAAAGCTCTGGAGAATAAAACTATAAAGGACTTTCCTGCACCTCCTGAAATAGTATTCAAAAAAATAGATACGCAAACGGGACTCCTGGCCACCAGCAAATCTAAAAATGCACTCTGGTTTGCTTTCCTCGAGGGAACATCTCCTCAAGATAAATCAACTTCGAGGAATAAAGGAAAAATTATTGAAGAAAATTATTACTCTAATTACGGATCTTTATTCTGATCTTTATGTAGCTCAGATGAAAGGGATAATTTTATCTATCGATAAAGAGGCTGAAATTGTTGATATTAAACATAATATAAAAAGTTATACCCTTATAGAAGGAGCATTTTTAATCTCCCAGGTCTGTCCCCGCTTTCCTAAAGGAAGTATCCACCTTGCTATTATCGACCCCGGGGTAGGAACCTCCCGTGATAGTTTAATTGTTGAAACAAAAAATTTCCACTTCGTTGGCCCTGATAACGGCCTCTTTTCCTTAATAATAAAAAAAGAGAAAGTCAAAAGAATAATTAAGATAGATTCTTCACGATTTAAAGAGGGTAGCCTTACATTTCAAGGAAGGGATCTTTTTGCTCCTGTAGCCGCTCACATCTCTCTTGGAGAAAAAGCAAGGAATTTTGGCAGAGAAATCGAGAATATTAAAAAATTAAAGATAAAGAATAGTTCTATAGTTTATATTGATAATTTTGGCAATATTATTACTAATATTAAAAAGAGACTCCCTTTTGGTGAAAAACTGATCGTTCATTATAAGGGAAGAGAGATTAAAGCTAAATTCGTGAGAACTTTTGCTGACCTTAAAAAAGGCGAATTTGGTGTACTTCAAGGAAGTTCTGGATATTTAGAAATTGATAAAAATAGAGACTCTGCAGCTCACAATTTAAGAGCAGAAATAGGAGAAAGGATAAAGATAGAAAAAATACTATAGTTCCGCCTGTTCTCTTAAATATTGGGCAATATCTGTTTTCTCCCAGGTAAATGTCTTCTCACAGCGGCCAAAATGACCATAACAGGCACTCTTTTTATAAATAGGGCGCAGGAGATCGAGTTTTTTAATCATTCCTTGAGGAGTAAGGTCAAAATTATCTCTGATTAACTCCTTTATTTTTTCCTCAGAGATTTTACCGGCTCCAAAAGTGTCCACCATAAGAGATACAGGCTGGCTTTCTCCAATAACATAAGCTAACTGCAGTTCACATCTTTGAGATATTCCTGAAGCAACTATATTTTTAGCAATATACCTGGCCATATAGGATCCGGAGCGATCAACCTTGGTGGGGTCCTTACCTGAAAAACACCCCCCTCCGTGAGAGCCCACTCCTCCATAGGTATCCACAATTATTTTTCTTCCCGTTAAACCTGTATCAGCCTGTGGTCCTCCTATCTTAAAAGCTCCCGTTGGATTAATGTAATATTCTATCTCTCCATTTTTATACTTCTCTGGAATGCATGGCTCAATAACCTTTCTGATTATCTCATCTTCAATATCTTCTGCCTCCACATCAGCACTATGCTGGGCAGCAATAACCACCGTTTTAACTTTTTTAGGAGTTCCATTTTCATATTCTACAGTAACCTGGGATTTTCCATCAGGCCTAAGGTAAGGCAAAATCTTCTTTTTTCTTGTCTCAGCTAATCTGCGAGTCAATCTATGAGCTAAAGTTATGGGAAGAGGCATAAATTCAGGAGTCTCTGTGGTAGCATAACCAAACATCATCCCCTGGTCCCCTGCCCCATCTTTATCCACTCCTTGAGCAATATTTGGAGACTGTTCATTAATAGAAGTAACTACAGAACAGCTCTTATAATCGAGTCCAAAGCTTGCCTGCGTATAACCTATCTCTTTTATAGTTTGACGGGCTATTCCTGGAATATCCACATAGCACTCTGTGGTAATCTCTCCAGCTATAAAGACGAGACCCGTAGTAACCAATGTCTCACAGGCTACTCTCCCCCGGGGGTCTTTTTCTAAAATAGCATCTAAAATAGCGTCGGAAATTTGATCAGCGATCTTATCCGGATGTCCTTCGGTTACTGACTCTGAAGTAAACAGATACTTTCCACTTTTCATCGATTACTCCTTTAATCCTATCTTTTTTCTTGATTTTTTAATCCTTTATTTTCCCCTAATCATTCTTTCTCAATTCTGTATTCTTAATCCTGTATTTCTGGTTTTCCTGGTTTTCCCTTTAATCCTGTTCTTCTGGTTTCTCTGGTTTTCCCTTTAATCCCCTAATCCTGCTTTTTTCCCATAACTACCCCCTCACTCATTAAAAGCCCGGGGGGGATAGAGGTAAAATCTGTAAGAATACAATCTTTTAATTTTGCTTCTTTGCCTATTAATATATCATTCCAGAGAATACATCTCTCTAAAGAAGCTCTCTTTTTAACAGTAACTCTATCTCCTAATACGGTAAATTTTCCTATTTTTGCTCCTTTTTCCAGACGACAATTATTCCCTATAACCACTGGAGTTTCTATAATAGAGGAAGGAGAAATCTCACTATTTTCCCCTAACCATAATCCCTCTCCGGCCTCGTTTCCTTTAATATCTATCCCTGTTTTTCCTCCAAGAATATCTATTTGTACTCTTCTATAATCTTCTAAATTTCCCATATCAATCCAATAATCGCTCATCAGATAACCGTAAACCTTCTCTTTCTCTTTTACTAAAAAAGGGAGGAGCTCGTGCCCAAAATCGTATTCCCTATCAGGAGGGATATAAGAAAGAACCTCGGGCTCAAAGATATAAATACCTGTGTTTACTGTATTAGAAAAGACTTCACCCCAATTCGGCTTCTCTATAAATTGAGTAATCCTCATCTCTTTATCACGCAAAGCAATTCCATATTTAAACTTCTCCTCCTTTTCCTTTAATACTACTGTAGCTATGGTTTTCTTCTCTCTATGGAATTTTAGTGCTTTATTGATATTAAGATTGGTTATTCCATCAGCGCTTAAGACAAGAAAAGTTCCCCTATTAAAGCATTTTTCCATCTTTTTAACCCCCCCTGCTGTTCCCAGGAGATGTTCTTCCTCTGAATATTCAATTTCCAGGCCAAATCTATTCTTCTCATTTAAACATCTCTTTATTCTTTCTCTGGAGTGGTAAAGATTAATCACTACCTTATTTATTCCGAACTCCTTCAATAATTTTAGCGGATAGGATATCGAGGGCTTATTTATAACAGGAATTATAGGTTTAGGAATCTTATAGGTGAGTGGCCTTAATCGTGTTCCTACTCCAGCCGCCAACAGCATAGCATTCAATTCAAACTCCTTACCTTAATGAATGAACAATTGTTAACCTTCTTCTTTGATGATTTTTTCAATCTCCTCCACTGTCTTTGCTTCCCTTAAGGATTGACGGGCTCTTTTCCGCCTTAAAAAACGAGAAACAGTAGCTAAGGCTTTCAAATAATCACCAGAGGCATTTGGGGGAGCTCCTAAAATAAAAAATAGATATACAGGTTCTTTATCTAAAGCATCAAAATCTATCCCTTCTTTGGAGATACCAAATGCTCCTACTAACGATTTAATTCCTGAAGAACGGGCATGAGGGATAGCTATATTATATCCAATTCCTGTGCTTCCTAACTCCTCTCTTTCGCGAATTGCTTTCAGAAAATCCTCTCTATTACTAACCTTCCCTGTTTTCTCTAATAAATCAGTTAGCTCCTCCAGTGTTTCCTCTTTTGTCCGCGATTCCAATGCTGGCTTAATTGCCCTTTTATCTAAGAAATTCCTTATCTGCATTTTATCCTCCTTGGAGATTGCTTTTAATTATTTCTGGTTCTATCAGCTCGAATTTTTTATCTTCTCTTTTAAAAATTACATCAATCTGGTTAGTGCTCTTATTTAAAAAAACGAGGAACTTATCGTCTGATTCACTTAATTGCCTCACTGCCTCTTTTAGGCTTATGGAGTTAGATATTTTCTTGACGGTTCGAGTTATTTCAGGTTGAACCTTATTTGGAGAGGATTCAGAGATATTTAAAATCTCTTCTTTTCTCTGGCTCTCGATGCGTTTACGAGATTTTATCTTATCTTTATATTTTCTCGCCTGTTTTATTACTTTATCTGAAGCCTCTCTTATAGGAGTATATAAATCTCGACCCACTCCTTCCCCATAAATCCCTGTCCCCCTGGTAGTAACATTTGCCTGAACTATATACCTTCCCTCTTCTTCCTTTAATACTATACGAGCTGAGGGTTCCTTTTGAAAATACTTATCTAACTTCCTGAGTTTTTTACGAATATATTTATCAACCTCTTCAGTTAAATCAATGTTAATTCCCCTTATTTCAATTTCCATTGTCCCTTTCTCCATAATTATTTTCTAACAATCTAATAATAATACAGGAAATATCTTTGTCAATTCAACCACATTCATTTACTTTGTTAGGTAGCTCGAGCCAGGACGAAAACATAAATTTCCTTCGGTTCTGCTTTTATAACTGTTTTAGAAACTTCTTTAACGGTTGTTCCTGTAGTATAGACATCGTCAACTAAAAGAATACTCTTCCCTCGGAGTTCCTCTCCATTTTTGAGTCGAAACGCTCCCCTCATATTCTCCGCTCGTTCCTTTCTATTTAAAGTAGTCTGGCTCCGGGTGGGTTTAACTCTCTCAAGATTATCCTTGCCTAATTTGAGATGGAAGTATTTAGCTATAATTAAAGTCAAAAGCTCTGCCTGATTAAATCCTCTCTGCTTCAGTCTTTTTTTATGCAAGGGTACAGGAATTATTAAATCGAGGGAAAGAAAAGGAAGGCTTCCTGCATTATTGAAATAAATTTTCATTACTCTTTCTATTCCCCGCAATACTCCTTTTTTACCATTATACTTAAGGAGGTGAATGGCTTTCTTTATTACTCTCTCATATAAAGTGGGAGCAAAAAGCCTCTTAAAATAAGGAGGATTTTCTTGACATTCCCGACATAGAGGAAGGGAAATCCCCTGGGAAGGGTTAGATGAAGGAAAAGGTTTGCTACACTTTGAACAATAAGGTTCTTTTAACCACTCCACCTTATTCCAGCAATTCTCACAGATGAAACTCCGGTTTAAGGGTTCTAACGGCATTCGGCATATTTTACAATCAGCAGGGAAAAAAAGAGCAGCCGAACCTTTTACAATACTCTTAACTTCTATTTTTTAGCTCCTTAAAAGACTGCCGGCACTAAATCAGCAGGATAAAATTCCATCATAACTGTATCATAAGAAACTCATTTGTCAATCACGCGCGTGTCTAATTGTTAATGCAAAATAAAAATGTTATATCCCTATAGTCAAAGCTCTAACTTTGAGAGAAAGATATCTTTTCTCTTCTACAGCGAGAAGTCTGTGTTTAAGTTCTTCTCCCTTATAATAGGAATTGAGGATATCTTGAACTTCCATCTTGCCCATCATAACTATACCTTCAATGTTAAAGAGGCAATTTTTGCTATGGTTTTAAACAGGATCTTTCTCTGGTTGAAAAAAAGGGTTAAGGATAACCTTAAGGTAAAAGAAGTTAACTTAGAGAATGATCGTTACATCATCTGTTTTAACCCAGAGGAAGCTGAAAGAGATAGAATAGAGCGAGAGGAGATCATCGCTAATCTAAAAGAGAAGATCCACACCGGTTCCCTTAATAAGGTCTTAACTGGCGATGCCAAGACATTTCTAAAGGTAGAAGATGAGAAAATTAGTCCCAACAAGGACAAAATAGACAATGAGATGCGCTTCGATGGAAAATATGTTCTCTTGACCGATACCAACCTACCTTCTGATGAGGTGCTTTAGCCTATAAGGATCTTTGGATGATACAGAAACACCGAGGATATCTTTAAGGTAAGGCCGGTATTCCACTGGACACCTTCTCGGGTTAAAGGATATATCTTTATCTGTTTTTTAGCCTTTCTTCTCACTGTATCCTTACAGAGAAGGCTTTCTGAAATTGGCGTTAAAGAAAGTGTCTGGAAAGTAATCCGAGATGTTAGTAAGGTGAAAGCGGTTAAACTTTACATCAAAGAGCAAGCTTATTTAGTGCGGACTGAGCTTAAAGGCCTAGCCCATAAAGCTTTTCGGGCAAGGTTATGGGGCTGAAATTAAGAGAGTTAAGAAACTTCCCTTAGCTCATATTCCAGGCTTCTCAATCCTGCCTCTTCACAGAGCTTCCAGTATCTGGAGAGATTTACATCCGGGTAAATGGGCTCTATCTTGTCCTCTCCGCTCTTTATTTCTCCTTTATCTAACTCCGATCCGGGATAGGAAGGTACTTTTTTAATTAAATCATAACTTGCCTTATCGCAGGCTAAGACATCGCGAGAGGCAAGTATTCCTATATCTGGAACAGCGGGCAGCTTACTGCTTCCCGGACAATCACAATGAGGAGTAATATCAAAGCCCAAATTAATAAATCCAGTTTTCCCTTTGTCAAATGTGGAAATCACTCCTCTGAAGCCATCCATTAGTCCCCTTTGGACATCTAAGGTAAAGACAGAGGCCCAGGGGACCGTAATAGCCCCATATGGACAATAAGCAATGCACTCCCCGCATCCTATGCACTTTGTAGGCTCATAAAAAATTTTCTCTGATCTCTCATAAAAAGCACCAGCAGGGCAGACCTTAATGCATCTCATACACTTTCTGCATTTTTCCTTATCGTAAGCGGGTTTTGCCTCTGAAGAGTGCATAGCTAATTTAGTCTCCTTAGTAGTACACCCCATAGCTATATTTTTGATGGAAGCAGCTAAACCTCCCTCGGGATGAAAGGTAATATGAGCGAGGGAGATTAAAAAATCCGCCTCATAAATGGCCTGAGCTACCTTCACTCTTTTAAATTTGGAAAATGACTCGAGTTCTATCCATTTTCCATTGGTTCCATGAAGTCCATCGGCAATAATAATAGGACAGCCCATAGTTTCACTGGTAAAACCATTTTTAGCTGCGGTGGACAAATAATCAAACAAGGTGGATCTTTTGTGTCTATAAAGAGTAGTGGTATCGGTCAAAAAAGGCTGACCCCCTCCCTTCTTTACCAAATCCACCACCCTTCGAGCAAAGGTGGGATGAATATAGCGAGTATTACCCAGCTCGCCAAAGTGCATTTTTATAGCTACGAGGTCATCCTTTTCTATTGCTTCTTTTATCCCACTTAAAGTAAATAACTTCTCCATTTTCTCCCAGGGATCATCAGGGGGAGTCCAAAACACTTCGCTTTTTTGCATCCATAGCCTCCTTTCTTATTCCCTGTTAGCATATTAAGTTACTTCTTTAGTGTTAGTTAAAAAACAAAGGGCTGGAATTCTTGGAATTCCAGTCCCTATCTCTCCCCTCATATTCTCCGCTCGTTCCTTTCTATTTAAAGTAGTCTGGCTCCGGGTGGGTTTAACTCTCTCAAGATTATCCTTGCCTAATTTGAGATGGAAATATTTAGTTACAATTAAAGTCAAAAGCTCTGCCTGATTAAATCCTCTCTGCTTCAGTCTTTTTTTATGCAAGGGTACAGGAATTATTAAATCGAGGGAAAGAAAAGGAAGGCTTCCTGCATTATTAAAATAAATTTTCATTACTCTTTCTATTCCCCGCAATACTCCTTTTTTACCATTATACTTAAGGAGGTGAATGGCTTTCTTTATTACTCTCTCATATAAAGTGGGAGCAAAAAGCCTCTTAAAATAAGGAGGATTTTCTTGACATTCCCGACATAGAGGAAGGGAAATCCCCTGGGAAGGGTTAGATGAAGGAAAAGGTTTGCTACACTTTGAACAATAAGGTTCTTTTAACCACTCCACCTTATTCCAGCAATTCGTCGAGTAGACATCTTTTATAACCTCCTTGGGTTAGTTAATGTCCCTCACAGAACCGGACTTGAGGCTTTTCCTCATCCGGCTCTTCAGGAACACATCCTCAATGCGAGGATAGAGTATAAGTCAGATGATATATCTTTGGCAGCGGCAATGGATTATATTTTACGAAGTTCTGAAATTGCCTCCAGTTGTAGCTTCTCTTCTGACTACGCCTGTTTATCCACTTGTGGGCCAGCCTGAAAGTTAGCGTATAAAACGCCCTCATCGCCGGCATATTACCGCTAATTCCATAGTAGCGATAATGTCCAATCAACTTGATTTCTAGCAGTTTCCACCACTTCCTTAATTTTACCTGATTGCGAACACTCTTTAGCCACTGATTCATTTGCTTGGCCTTCTGTCTGAACTTCTTACTTGTCGTCTTTCGCCCTAACTTGAACTTCCCCCCTCTGGTTTTATCGCAATAGTGAGTAAATCCCAGAAAGTCAAAAGTATCCAGTTCCTTTGCTTCCTTTTGTGCCCTGTGCCATACATATCGACCAAATGGTATTATTCTACTCTTCTCCTCGGCTATCTTCAACCCAAATTTGCTTAACCTTTGCCTTAACCTCCTCCCAAACTCTTCTGCTTCCTTGCTACTTTGGAACAGAGCTATGAAGTCATCAGCGTAGCGATTAAGTTGGACAAAGCCTTTTGCCTCTTTCTTTATTATCTTCTCAAACCAGAGATCTAAACAAAAGTGAAGGTAAATATTAGCCAGCACTGGGCTTAACACCGCTCCTTGTGGTGTTCCCTCTTCAAAATGGATTAACTTACCTTCTTCTACAACCCCTACTTTCAAAAAGCGACCAATTAGCCTTAGAAAATTGGGGTCTTTTATCCTCTGGC
>JAYEHT010000194.1:0-2129 GCA_034659655.1 Candidatus Aerophobota bacterium
TAAAGAGTCTACTCGCCCTTTAATTGAATATTATGAAAAAAAGGGAATTTTATACCATATTCAAGGAGAGAAACCTCCTGAGGAAATTTTTAAAGAAATAATGAGTTTAGTCAAGAATAAGACAAAGGGAAGGAAAATTGGCTAAGGAAAAATTAATCAGAAGTTCAGGAATTGTTATTGAGACTCTTCCCAATGCTACATTTAAAGTAGAACTTCCTAACGGACATAAGGTTTTAGCTCATGTATGCGGAAAGATGAGAATGAAGTTTATTCGCATATTACCCGGTGACCGAGTTAGTTTGGAGCTTTCCCCTTACGATTTGTCCAGAGGAAGAATTATATATAGAGAGGGAAAAAGTAAAAAATGAAAGTTAAGTCTTCAGTGAAAAAGATATGCAATAAGTGTAAAATAGTGAAGAGAAAAGGGGTTGTACGGGTTATCTGTGAGAATCCCAAACACAAACAACGTCAAGGATAAGGGAGGTGCAAATGGCACGAATTGCTGGAGTTGAACTACCATCAAATAAAAAAGTAGGTGTAGGCTTAACTGCTATTTATGGTATCGGACCTTCCTTAGTTAAGCAGATTCTTTCTGTCTCCAATATTAGTTCTGATACTCGAGTAAAAGATTTAACTGAAGAAGAGATAAGCAAGCTTCATAAAATTATAGAGAGTAATTATACGATAGAGGGGGATCTTAGAAGGAAAGTAAGTTCGCATATAAACAGGTTAATAAGTATTAAGAGCTATCGAGGAGTTAGACATAAGACAGGGCTACCTGTAAGAGGGCAGAGAACCAGATGCAATGCAAGAACCCGTAAAGGGCCTCGAAAAGTGCTTGGAAGTAAAAAAAAGAGATAAGGAAAGAAGAGAGAAATGGCAAAGAGAAAAGGTAAGTCGGTAAAAAAGAGAAAGAAAAAAGTAAGTGTAGAAAAGGGAATAGCTCATATCCATTCTACTTTTAATAATACTATCATTACAATAACTGACCTAAAAGGGGATGTTCTTTGCTGGTCTTCAGCAGGAGGAGTGGGTTTTAAAGGAACCAAGAAAGGGACTTCCTTCGCTGCGCAAAAAACAGCTGAAGAGGTCACAAAGAAAGCTAAGGAGGAATTTCAGTTACAAAGTGTGAGGGTAGTCGTTAAGGGACCGGGAGGTGGAAGAGAAACAGCCATTAGAACATTACAGGCGGCAGGCTTAAAAGTTGTTTCTATTAAAGAAGCAACTCCTATCCCTCATAATGGATGCCGTCCTCCTAAAAAGAGAAAAGTATAAATAAGGAGGAGAAAGAGTGGGCCGGGATATAGAAAATAAATGTAAGAGATGTCGTCAATTAAATACTAAGCTTTTTCTTAAAGGAGAAAGATGTTATACGAGTAAGTGCGCTCTGGAGAAGAGAAAAGCACGTAAGATTGTAAGGAGAGATAGATTCTCTCAATATAAACAACAGCTTGAGGAGAAGCAGAAACTTAAGTGGATGTATGGATTATTAGAAGGACAGTTTAAAAGACATTATCGTATGGCTGAGAAATCTCCAAATATTACGGGGGAGGAGCTTTTACGGATATTAGAGAGAAGGTTAGATAATGTGGTATATCGGCTGGGTTTTGCTTTTTCTCGTCCGCAAGCTCGACAGTTGATTAATCATGGCCATTTTTTAGTTAACGGGCATAAAGTGGATATTCCTTCCTATTTATTAAAGGAAGGTGAAGTTATTGAGGTGAGAGGAAAAAGTAGAAAACTTCCTTTGATAAAACAAGCCATTGATTCTTCCTCAAAAAAAGCGCTCCCAGAATGGTTGGAGATGGATAAGGAATCTTTAAAAGGTATTGTAAGAAGGTTTCCCGAGAGAGAAGAGTTAGACCAGAGAATCAATCTGCCACTAATAGTGGAGTACTATTCGAGATAAGGGGGAGAGACTTAAATAGAATTAAGAATTAAGCATTGAGAATTAAGATTTATCCTATTAGATAAGCTTCTCTATCTAACAGGGTTTTAAAAGGTTTTTCTTAATTCTGAATTCTTATTTCTCAATTCTGAATTACTAAGGAGGAGAGAGTGCGCGAGTTAATAAAACCAGAAAGTATTAATGTTGATAAAGAGACTTTTTCTAACACTTATGGAAAATT
>JAYEHT010000195.1:0-10852 GCA_034659655.1 Candidatus Aerophobota bacterium
AGACAAAGAGCTTTTAAAGTTAATCAATCCCCAAATTTTAGAAGAAGAAGGTAAGGATTCTCTTTCAGAGGGTTGTTTAAGCCTTCCCGAGATTTTTGTGCGCGTGAATAGAGCAAAAAGAATTAAAATTGAGGGATTAAATGATGAGGGAAAATTAATAAAATTGAGAGCCCAAGATTTTCTTGCCCGGATTATTCAACATGAAATCGACCACCTTAACGGAACACTCATAATTGATTACGCAACAGAGGCGAGAAAAGAGAAGATAAAAGATAATCTGGAAAAAATAGTCAATCATACCAGGATGATTCTTGAAGTAAAGAATAGGAGAAAAGCAAAGATGATATTGTAATCAGTGAACAGTAAAGAGTAATCGAACTCGGAGTTAACTATGGAGAAATAACCTCAGGCACAAAAAATGGGGAAACCTTTAAAATGAAAATAGAGCTTCGCCCTATAGGAATAGTAAAAGATAATCTTGATGATTACCAGAGGATAGAGATTTATGAAGATTTTTTAGAAGCTCTTAAAGGAATTGAAAATTTTAAATATTTAAGGATCCTTTTTTGGTTACATAAAGTATCTGAAGAGCATAGAAAGACCCTCCAGGTTCATCCCATGGGGAATTTTAGCATTCCCAAAAGGGGAGTTTTTACTACCAGGTCCCCAAGAAGGCCCAATCCTATCGGTCTTACCAGAGTAGAATTTTTAAAAAGAGAGGGAAATATAATCTTCATCCGGGGTCTGGATGCCCTTGAGGGAAGTCCTATTCTGGATATCAAGATAGCTTGAGAATAAACCGGAGCGGGAGGAAAAATAAAATGAAAAAGGTATTCCTGAGAATATTGATTTTAAATTTAATTAGTTTATTTTTGATTTCCGGGGGAATAATGAGTAAAGAAAATGCTCACCCAGTAACTATTACCATAGTATATGATAATAATAGATATAACACGGCATTGGAAACAAGGTGGGGCTTTTCTTGTTTAATAAAAGGATTGGAGAAAACAATTCTCTTTGATACAGGAGGAGAAGGAGATATACTATTATCTAATATGGAAAAATTGAATATAGACCCGCAAAAAATAGAGGTAGTTATCCTTTCCCACATTCATTATGATCATGTTGGGGGGTTATTTGCGCTCTTAGAAAAAAATCATAATCTTGCTGTGTACTTACCTGAATCATTTCCTGAAAATTTTAAGAACAAAGTAAAAAAATACGGAGCAAAAGTGGTAGAGGTTGATAATTTTGTTGGCATCTGCCAAAATGTCTATTCCACAGGTCAACTTGGCACCTGGATAAAAGAGGAATCTTTAATAATAAAGATAGATAAGGGTTTAATTGTAATCACCGGATGTGCTCATCCGGGAATTGTACATATTGTTAAGAAAACAAAAGAAAAATTGGATGCTCCCATTTACTTAATAATGGGTGGATTTCACTTATCAGGAACGAGTAAAAAAAAGACAGATAAGATTGTTAATGAGTTTAAGAAAAAAGGAGTGGAAAGAGTAGCCCCCTGTCATTGTTCTGGAGATTTAGCTCGCGAGGAATTCAAAAGAGCCTACGGCAATAATTTTATCCCTGCCGGAGTGGGTAAAAAAATTGAAATACCTTTTAAAAAATAAGATAAAGAAGGTAGGAATGCTTCAAGTAAAAAAAGAGTTATGTATAGGTTGTGGGTTATGTGTGCAATCCTGTCCAGCAGGAGCAATAAGTCTTATTTATAATAAGGCAGATATTGATGAGAAAAGATGCATTCAGTGCTCTCGCTGCAAAGCAGTCTGTCCCCAGGGAGCAATTGTTGAATCAGTTGAGGTTGTTTCATTAAAAGAGTTAAAAGATACTTTTCAGGATTTAGAGAAGCAGGCAGATGAGATCTTTAAAAAAATAGAAAGGCTTGAAGAAGTATCAAAATAGAACATAAAAGAAAGAAATGAAACACAAAATCTATTTTCCACAATTTGATAAAGAAGCAGAGATTTCTAAAGGGAGAACTATCTTAGATTATGCTAAGGAGTTAGAAATACCTATAAATTCCAGCTGTGGAGGATTAGGAATATGCAAGGAATGCAGGATTGCTATTGAGAAGGGGCAGGATGTTTTAAACAAAAGAACAGAGCCTGAAAGAGAGCTGGATAAGAACGAGAGGCTGGCCTGCCAAACTATTATTAAAGATTCTTCTTTTGATGTATATGTAAAGATCTTGCATTACGGTTATCTTCAAATTCTCGCGAAAGGGAAGGATAAAAGAATAGAATTAAATCCTTTAACCAGAAAAGTGGATAATAAGATTATATTTGACAATCAAGAGATTGATAATTACAGGGGCCATATTTATGGAATAGCAGCAGATATAGGCACGACGACTGTTGTATTGCAGTTAATGGATTTAGAAAATGGAGATTGTATCTGCACAGAAGCATTTGAAAACCCTCAAAGAATAATTGATGGTAATAACGTTATAAGCAGAATAGCATATGATAGAGAAAAGCCTGGTAAGCTTGGCAAAGATTTAATTTATCGCATTAATGAAAAAATAAGAAAGATGCCCTGCGATGAAGACAAAATCTATGAAATGGTTATTGTTGGTAATAGTACTATGAGGGATATATTTTTTGGCTTAGATGTGCAAACTCTTGGAGTTTTCCCCTTTAAATCAATCACAGAGCTAATTAAAGGCTCTACTTTTTTAAATAAAAAGGCGCATGATTTTCCTTTAAATATATATAAAAATGGAAATATTTACGGTGCGCCACTTATAAGCTCGCATGTAGGTGCGGATACAACAGCTGTCTGTCTATCCTCAGGACTATTTGATACATCTAACGAGGTAGCTATGGCTATAGATATAGGAACAAACGGAGAGGTAGTTTTAAAGTCTCATAATAAAATAATAGCAACTTCTTGTGCGGCAGGACCAGCGTTGGAACCGATGCCTGCTTTAAGGGGAACAATTCAGAAAATAAGCTTAAATAATGAGAAAACAGAGTGGAAAACCATAGGGAATATAGAGCCTTTAGGAATTTGTGGTTCCGGAATAATTGACTTGTTGGGAGAATTAATTAAAAATAAGAAGATGGATGGAGTCGGTTATCTTATTGAGGGAAAAATATTCAAGATAACAGACAAAATCAGGATAACTCAAAATGAGATTAAAGGAGAGAATGGCCTGATGTGGAGTAAAGCTGCCATCTCCTTAGGAATAAAAGCATTACTTGAAAAAGCAGGAATAGGCACCGATAATTTAGACAGGGTATATCTTGCAGGTTCTTTTGGTGCTTACATCAATAAAGAAAACGCAAGGAGAATAGGGCTTGTGCCTGCGGTTCCCTTAGAGAAGATAGTACAGGTGGGCAATGCTGCTGCTCAAGGGGCAAAAGAGATGCTACTATCCAAAAAGAGGAGAAAGCTCGCTCAAAAGTCGGTAGAAAGAATAGAGCATATTGAACTTGCCTCAATTCCCAACTATGGAAGAAGACTTATGCTTGAGGAACAAAATTTTAAAGAATTAAAGGTTTAAACGGAGTACCTCATAGTGCAATGAATAAGGAGAATTCTAAAATGTTATACGAAGACAGGGTTCCACCTGAAGAAGAATTAAAGGCAAAAAAGACTGTAGGGGAAAGTTTTGAGCCCTCATCTATCGATCGCTCTATTCTTAAAACTTTCCCTTATGAATATCCCTATCGACCCATTCAAATGGAGCATACTACCGATGAGTTTACCTGTCTCTGTCCTTTCTCTGAGCTCCCTGATCAGGCTACTATTACTATTAAATATATACCCAACAAATTATGTATAGAGCTGAGGTCATTGAAATACTATCTTTATTCTTTTCGGCAGGTGAAGATATTTCACGAACATGTAGTGAATAAAATTCTGGAGGATTTAGTGGCTATTTTGGACCCTTCAGAAATGAGTATAGTGGGAAAATTTGCTGTAAGAGGGGGTATAGCAACTATGGCTACAGCTTCTTATAAAAGAAAGGAGGATAGATGATGCGAGAATGCAATGTAGAAAAGAATAAGAGAGAATGCAATTGTACTTATGAGAGATTTATTAAGACCTTCAAGGAGGGAGGGAGACGGTGGTAAAAAGTAAACAATTCATCTATAAAAACGAGCTAAAGTGGACAACTGAGAAAAGAGGATTACTTAATTCTGAGGATAAACCTCCCTTAGAAGTAGCCTGTCCCCCTGATTTTGGGGGACATTATGGAATCTGGGCACCGGAAGACCTGTTAGTTGCCTCAGTTAATATTTGTATTATGACTACGTTTTTATATTATGCTAAAAAGCAGAAACTTGAATTTTTAAGTTACCAGAGCTACGCCGAAGGAACTGTAGAGATAGTGGAGAAAAAACTTGTGTTTTCTACTATAGAAGTTAAACCTAAAATTTTAGTAACCTCAGATAAGGATGTAAAGGAAGCAAAAAGAGTTTTAAGATTTTCTGAAAGAAATTGTCTTGTATCTAATTCTATAAAGTCCAGGATTATCTTAAATTCAGAGGTAAAAGTAGATTCCCAGAAGGGGCAATAATTAAAATTAAAGGAGAAAAGATGAAAGTAGCTATTTCTACTGATGGAGATTTTGTCTCAGCACATTTTGGGAGATGTCCAAATTTTACTCTCGTAGAGATTGAGAAAGACGAAGTAATAAACAAAGAGGTAATTGCTAACCCTGGCCATCATCCTGGATTTTTGCCCAAATTTTTAGCAGAAAAAGGGGTAGAGTATATTATCTGTGGTGGGATGGGACGAAGAGCTCAAGCTATGTTTGAGGAAAAACGAATTAAAGCAATAGCAGGCGTGGAGGGAAAAGTAGAGGAGACCATCAACAAACTCCTTAAGGGCGAGCTTAAAGGCGCAGAGAATCTATGCCAGCCAAGGAAAGGGAAAGGATACGGTATTCCCAAGACCGACAGAGAGGAATAAAATTACTCCCCTCAATAGCTGTAGCCTAATTTCATGAATAAATGGGGAAACATAAATGGATTTTCCACAGATTAATGAAGCAAGAAAACTTTTATCTCTTTCGGAAGAGGCTACTTTAAAAGAGATAAAAGAGGCCTACAGAGAATTGGCTAAAAAATACCATCCTGATGGATATCCAGAATCAAGAAGAGAAGAGTGTAAAAATATGATGGTTCGGATAAACCAGGCTTATAAGACCCTTTTAGATTATATCAACTGTTACAAGATCTCTTTTAAAAGAGAAGAAGTAGAAAGAAACAATCCTGAAAGAGATATGGAAAGGTTTCGGGATGATTGGCTGGTAAGATAAAAAAGTGAAAAAATTATGAGTTTTTATCCAAATTTCTGGGAAAATGAAAAGTTGGCTCAGAATTACGACAAATGGTATGAGAGCACAGAGGGAAAAGATGCAGACAAAAAAGAAAAGGATTTATTTTTAAAACTAATTAATCCTCATAAGGGACAAAGTCTTCTGGAGATAGGAAGTGGCACAGGCCATTTCTCTTTCTGGCTTCATAGTTTGGGATTAGGAGTGGTTGGCGTAGATAGTTCTTCTGCGATGTTAAGAGTAGCCAGAGAGAAAATAAAAGATAACAAGATAAGTTTTATCAAAGCAGATACTGAAGAATTACCTTTCTCCTCCAGGTCCTTTGATTTAGTGGCTTTAATAACTACTCTGGAATTTGTAGACTCGCCTGAAAAAATCCTGAAGGAAGCATTCAGGGTAGCTAAGGAAAAAATATTTTTAGGAGTTTTGGTTAAATGGAGCTTTTTAGCTTTTAAACGGAGGATAAAGGCTTTATTTAAAAGTAGCGTTTACAGGGAAGCCAAATTTTATTCAGTAAGAGAGCTGATTAAACTGGTAAAGAGAAGCGCTCCCGAAAAGGTAAAAATTCAATATAAAAAGACCTTAAAGGGAGCATTCATTGGACTGGCAGTTAATCTTAAATAAGATAGAAATCATTTTGTAAAGAATATCAGGAGCAGGAGAAAATGGCGGATAATATAGATGAGTTTGCAGACGAGCTCCAGGAAAAAATTATAGAAGAGATGAAAAGAGAGTATACAGAAACAGCGGTTGAGCACTGGATACATCCAAGAAACCTTGGAAAGATTGAAGATGCAGATGCTTACGGAAGGATAACCGGACCTTGTGGGGATACAATGGAAATATACCTTAAGATAAAAAAGGGAAAAATTACTGGTGCTCATTTTATTACCGATGGCTGCGGTGGTACCATCGTCTGTGGGAGTGTGATTACAGAATTAGCTACAGGAAAATACCCTGGGGAAGCAGAAGAAATTACTCAGGAAGTTATCTTAGGGCATTTGGGGGGGCTTCCAGAAGCTAATCGCCACTGTGCACTTCTGGCAGCAAATACCCTGCAGGAGGCACTAAAAAATTATAAGAAACTTAAAAAAACTACAAAAGCTGATTAATCTAAGTTTACGTTGCCAAAGGGCAGAATCGGTTTAAATCTAATAATTCAGCTGCGCCGGCAATGGTTACTCCATAAAAAATTACCGGTTTAGAAATTAAGAAATTTTTGATACTATTGTTTACCACAGTTGTTCCTGTTATTAGAGCTACATCACACCATTTAAGATTTTCTTCTGTCTTATTAGCATCTTCAATGTAAACCCCAAATTTTTCCTTTCCTATATTATCAGAATCTAAGTCTGTTACTCTCACTTTAAAATTTTTCGCCAAGGCCTCAACCATTCTCGGTTGAAACCCTACTATCGCTATCTTATCGGGACTGCCAAATTTTTCCCGAATATATCCAGCCAACTTTTTACTGCATTCTCGGGGTTCCTTATTCTTGCAGTGGACGGTCTTATCAGCTAATTTTAAATATCCCATCACCGCATTTAAAGTGGAGATGAATATTGCTCGCCTGAAATTATTCTTAAGTTCCATTCTCATAATATCAGTTAATTTTCCTTTATAATTCCCGTACATATCTGTAAATGCCTGGCCAAAGGAATTTTTAAACTCTGCTTGCATAAGCCTCTCTTTCCCCTTAATAAGAGGATAATCATCCTCTTCAGGATTTCCAATAGCCTCCTCAGAAGTAAGGGGTTTTGCCTTAACTGTTACCTCTTCTTCTTGAAGACCATACTCTTTTATAATTTGTACAAATTTTCCTCTTATTTTAAGATACATTTTAATTCCCTCCAATTACTTATATAACGTTTCGAGTATATCTGAAGTCCAGCCGTAAGGCTGGATTTGGGCGAAGTGCCAAAGGCACGAAGCTAAATATGCTCTGTTATCTGATGTGCGTGTCGGTCTTTTGTTTTTGCAAATTGCCATATTTTTCTTTGAGTTCACGAAGAAAAGCCTCCCGATTGGAGGAATACTTTTCGCTTAATTCTTTGCGAACCTCCCGCTGAAATTTCACAGCATCAAATTTCTTCTTCATGGATAACCTCCCTTGGGCTCCTAATCTCTAATATAAGATAACCCAACTTTAAGTTAACTGAATTAAAAGCGCGGATGCGATCAAGATTCACGATTTGCTGGAAGTTCCAGCTAACCAGTATGTCCACTCGTTCCACTGATGCAATCGCTATGTGCTGGGCATCTGCTATATGCTTAGCAGTCACGACTCCATCATCAATATAGTTCTGGGCCAAGGTTTCCGCCTCTTCTGTAAGGAAAACATTCTCCACATTAGTATCTGGAAGGGATGACAATATCCCCTTCACACTTTCTGGAGCACTTTCAAGCTCTCGTCGAGTAAGATCGGATACAACAGCAATTCTTAAGCCTTGTCGAAACTCCTTGAATAGTTGAATAGACCACTTAGAGAATTCTTCATCCTCGCATCCACCAATGACAGATGTGTCGATATAAATCCGCTGTTTCATTTTGTTCTGCTCCTATATTTATCAAAGACACGTATTTCGCCTAACGTTTCGCGGATATGAGAAGTTGCTTGAGCAAAGGGAGAGTAATTTGGGTGTAGTAACCAGAGAGAGCGAAACCTCATATCCGCTGTTATATGCAGTGCCATTTTTTATTAACATTATTCAGATAATAATTTGCATTTTAAATGATCTCTGGTTTCTTCTGCTATTTTCCACATTCCTGACTCACTAATCTTTTTCTTTGTTTCTTTTCTACTTTGATGTCCATCATCAATTATTAAAATGCCATCTTTTTTCAATATCCTCCTGATCTCACTTAGAAATTCTTTTGATTTCTTAATTATAAAAAACATATCTATTGCACAAACTACATCAGCTACTTCATCTGGAATACCTGACTCATAGTTTCCTGTATCATTTCCTTTTGCTAACATGATTTCCACATTTTTAAAATTATGTCTCATTATTTTTTCTTTCACCTTCTCAATCGCCAATTTATGTATATCAATTGCATATACTTTTCCTTCGGGACCCACCTCTTTTGCAAATCTTATTGTATATCGCCCAGGCCCGCAGCCGTAGTCAACTACTGTCATGCCTCCTTTAATATTAAATCGTCTTATCCTTCTGTTAATGTATGGAAATAGCAGATCAATTATTTTAAATGTCATGGTCATCATTTTAAACCCCGTATCTGACATTTTTTCTGTTGGTCGTCTTTGTGTTCTACTTTTCATTTTATCACTCCAAAGGGTATATTTTATGACCCGGATGAGGCTTGCTTAAATTAGGCTTTGTCCCCTTTTTTTATTGACTTTATAGCCTTTTCTCTTCAGATTTTTTTTAAGCCATTCCAGTTCCACTTTCAACTGTCCAATTTGCTTGTAGAGTTCTTCAATGAATATATTTTGCCCTTTGTCTCTTTTTTGTCTGTTATCTGTAAACAGCTCTGTTATACCATCGATAGCTACCCTCTTCCATCTTCTTATCTGTTGAGGGTGAACTTTGTATTCGCTGGCTAATTCAGCTGAAGTCTTTTCTCCTTTAATAGCCTCTAAAGCTACTTTTACCTTAAAAGTTGGTGGATATTTTTTCCGGATACCTGGTATAATGGACCTCCTTTTTTATTTTAACTGCAGCTTAACCCGCTGTCCAGTTTTTGGGGTCCACCATAATTTTTTAAATAGCTCATAATTGTTTAATACCTTATTATTCGTGCAATTGCATGTATTTACGTGCGCGCATGTATTTATTACGTGCATACACGTAATATCGTGCATATCAGAACTATTTAGGCAAAACATAATAAGTACCCTTACCCTGTCCCTTTCTTAATAGTCTATCTTTCTTCCAGAGCTTTGTTAAAAGTCGATTTGCCTGATAGACTGTAATTTTACAAAGTTCTGCAGCTTCCCCTCTTTTTATCCTTCCATGTGTTTTAACATATTGAATGACCATTTCTTGCTGTTGAATTGGTTCAAATCCTCGTGTCCGAATATATCCAGCCTTCTCCCCAAAGATTTTATAAACATTTGCAGAAAGGTGATAAGTTCGTCCTCGCTTCTCTCCTTTAGCTTCTACGATACCATACTCTACAAGAAGTTCCAGGGTAGAGCGAATATCTCCTTCTGTTTTCTGAGTCAATTCCATTGCACGAGTAATATCAATCCTTCGCTCATGTTGTAGCTCGTTAAGAATAATTAGACTATCTAAAGAAAGGATTCGTCCTGCTCTTTCCTGCTCAACCACCCATTTACAAAAATCTAAATTTGCTGGACCTCCACGCAACACTACCACCACATTAGTCTCTGTAGTTCGGCCATGATCCGGAATTGGCCGTCCATACCTAACCTGCCCTTCAAAAATAGTATCAATTCCTCTTCCCGTTCGTTCAACAAGCCCGATTCTTTTAAACACATCCGCCAGTCGTGGATTTCTTGGTCTGGGTGGTGTAACGAGTAAATTGTTAAGAGTTACCCCTTCCACAAAGCCACCCGGGTTGCTAATTTCTATCCTGTCTTCATACCATTGAAGATGAACAGCACCGAGTTTTTGATAGTCTCTATGAATTAGCGCATTAAGAAATGCCTCTCGAGTACTCTGCTCTGAATAATCAGGAACGCCCATACGAAATAAACCTATCATTACTTCCTCTTCCCAATTACGTGCCCGAAATTGAGTCATAACTTCTTCAACCATTTTTATCAATGGCCAACGAAAGAAATTATTTACCTCAACCTTTGTCCCTTTTAATACCTGAAAAGCCACTTCATGAGCAGGTACATTCTTCTGAAGTATTTCTTCATTACCTAAAAGGAGAACCCCTGCTAAAGTTAGATGTTCTGGTTCTGTATTCCCTTCCACTAAACCAAGTGCTTTTGTCATTTCAAAGTCATTAAGCTCAAGTAATGTTTTATCGCCATTATATTGCTTTATTATTCTTCTTAATCGTTGAAACTCAATTGGATCGAGGTCTTCCCATTTAACTGAGGTAATAGGTTGAGCGGTTAAATCAAAAAGACCGAGACTTCCTCTACGAGAGTCCATCTCATGCATATAAAAAGGCATACATCCGGGTTTGCCGGTTCCCATAATAGCACGACGAACATTCAGTTATTCTATGTACTATATAGTCTTTCTTCTCTTAACGTAAGTAATATCCGTTTGATAGTTGGAGTTTCATAGTTGCCTATTTTCTCCTGAACAGTATACTCACAAGTATTATACTCCAGAGTATACAAATTTTAATAACCAAAAAACAATATGTCCTTCCTTTTTTTAGATAAATCCTTAATTCCCTTGCTAAATCCCGCTTTAGAAAAGAACCCAAAATATTTCCGCACCGCTTCAGGAAACTTATTAGCCTTATTTTGCAGTTTGTCTAACACACTTATACCTACTCTCTTCACTGTCCACTTACATTCACAGAACATAAAAGAACCCTCTCCATCATAAGCAACAATATCAATCTCATCTTTTCCGCTCCACCATCGTCCAA
>JAYEHT010000196.1:0-2113 GCA_034659655.1 Candidatus Aerophobota bacterium
TCTCTATGGCTTCGTTCTACGAAACTATTCTGTTGTGGTTTGCCTGGGTCAATCAGATAATGTTCTATTCCTAATTCCTGACACAACACATCAAAGCTGTGTAACCTAGGATTCAGGGGGTCTGAACTCTTAAGATATCCGGTATATCTATTGGTAAAACACATACCATTATCTGTTTTAACTGCTTGTATTTTGAAATCAGCAACACTAATTAGTTCCTTCAGGAATCTCATAGCTGATAGGTTAGAGAAATCTTCGTAGGCTTGCAAATATCTCCACCTGGAAGCTACATCAATGGCGGTAAATTGGTAATATTTCCTTCCCTTTAGCTTTTGAGGAACGTATTTAACATCTATCTCTATTAGTTCTCCTTTCTTAGGTAGTATTCTAACATATTTGTATTTAATCTTCTTGGTTCTGTATTTTCTGGTTAATCCTTCTTTCTTGATTATCTTGTGAACAGTCTGGAAATGGAGATTAATACCCTCATCTTCTAAGTCCCATTTTAGCTTCAAAGCACATTTCTTCTTTTCTTTTCTCAGTTCAACTATTCTTTCTTTAATCCGGATAGGTGTTTCTTTGGGATTGGTTTTAGGTCTGGTAGATTTAGGTTCCAATCCCTCTATTCCGTACTTTCTATAGTTAGCTAACCAGTACTTAATAGTTCTTTCAGAGAAGGGACAGACCCTTGCCATATCTTTGATAGTTATCTCTTTAGCTAAGATTGGTTTTATCCATCTCAACCTTTCTTCTTGGGTAGAGTTGGGCATAGTTTTCATATGCCCTTAAATTAGCAGAAAAGTGCAAAAAGTGTGTATACATTACCCTTTTTCCTTGACAGATACTCTCTTTCTATGTTATGGTATCCACACGGCTTGTCCTTCCCTCCTTTTACTCTCTATCAGAGGATAAGCTGTTTTTTTACTGGCCGAGTTTCCCTAAAACATGCCAATTGCATTATCTAAGCCAACAATAGCTATCTTACCTGCTTCAAAGCCTTAGTAACCGCACCAAGCCTGATTATGTTATCAGAGTCACCTGCGCGGGTGATTTTTTATTTTTAATCCCTGTCTTTTCCCCAAGAGAAGCTTTAATTTGCCTTAAAAAGCAAATATTCCCTTCTATCTTTAACTTTCTCCTTAGAATAACCTGAAATTAAGAGTTTATTGTCATGAGAAAAAATAAAAAGAAAAACAGTCTCAAAAGAATACCTAATTCTCTGCGTAAATACAGAAGAGCAAGAGGCCTAAAACAAAAAGATGTTGCAGAGATACTCGGGTTAAAGAGCACTAGTATAATCTCCCGTTGGGAGAGAGGCTTTGTTTTGCCAAAGCCTGGGAATATATTTAAGTTAGCTACCCTTTACCGAACAATGACCGATGCCTTATTTATGGATCTTTTAAGGTCAGTAAAAGAAGATATTCACGAAAAAGAAGAGGAAATTTTAAAAGCAAAAAGCAAAGATGAACAACAATAAAAAGATTAAAATTAGGGATTTAAGAAAAGGTGACTGGTACTGGATCTCAAAAAGGGTTATCAAAGAGTATCCAAAAAGAATAGGAGCTACTCCCATTTTAGTTTATAACTTCTTAGCCTCTTTAGCTGACATGAGTCAATCTTGCTTTCCTTCTCAAAAATATATTGCTGAATCTCTCGGCTATTCAAGGGCTACTGTCAGTAGAGCTATAAAGAGCTTGGAGAAAAATGCCCTAATAAGGATAAAAAGAAGAGATAGATACCATTGCACTTACCTTTTAATTGAACCGAGATGTAAAGTGAGTGAAACTCAGATGTCAAATAGACGAAACTCAGATGTAGCACAGGTGGACACTAACAATAATAAGTTAACAAGAAATATTAATAATAACGATAATAGAAATTTTTTAAATTTTTCTTCTTTTAAGGGATTTAAGCCGAACACAAGAAAAGAGTTATTAGCACTGGATTTAGCAGAGGAGCTAAATGATTACAAATCTCTCCCTTTTTATCTTTATTGCGCCAAAAAGTATCCAGAACCAGCCATCAGGAGGATTTTAGGGGAGGTAAAGGAGACTCCCCTTAAGAAAATAAAAAAGAGCAGGGCTGCCCTGTTCAATTATCTACTTAAAAAATA
>JAYEHT010000197.1:0-2113 GCA_034659655.1 Candidatus Aerophobota bacterium
ATAACTCCTGTCTTCTCGCTGGCGTCTTCAGCTAAACATATTGCAACAAAAGTATCTGTGCCTACAGGTAACCAGGGGCCGTGTTGCTCGGTACTGCCAACTGGTAAAATCACTCTCTTATCCTTTTTCAAATAATTCTTCACATCCGGCCATTTCATCTCTTGAAGCTTAACACTTTTCATAATTTTCTCCTTTTCTGAATATAACAGGCTTAGAAATTTCTCAAATGGTTATAATACCTGTTTACCCTGTTAGATAGTAAACATCTAACAGGGTTTTACACACCCAAATAGGCTTTTTTCACACGTTTATTATTGAGCATTTCGCCCCCTGACGCCTCTAACGCCATGGTCGCTGTAGTGGAAGACAAAATACTGCCAAGCAGAACCATAGCTTTTCCCTTACAAAGATTTAATCTCATTATGCTACGGAGACAACTCCTTCTCCAGTATATAAACTCATCTTTACCTGTTCAATAAAGTGAATTGCATGATTCTTTAAAATCTGCTCACTCCTGCTCTGGTCTTTGTTCTCTAATGCCTTTACAAGTTTCTCAAAGTCCTCTGGAATCTGTGAAGAATAAGTATCATTCTCCTCCCTCGTAAAGAGCCAAAGACGTGCAACTTGATTTCGGAGTCTCTCCAGAGTTTTAGCTAAAGCTTTATTCTTGGTAGCTTGATTAACCAGGTCATGAAACTCTGAGTCTAATTGAATTAAGAGTTTACGCTCCTTTTCCTGTTTTATCTTTTTAAGGAGTTCTTCCAATTTTGTCAGCTCTTCATTGGTGATGCGCTGAGCTGCAAGTCTTCCGGACTGCCCAATCAGGAAGAGCCTGACTTCGAAGACATCCTGGAGACTTTGAAAGCTTACCTCACTAACATAAGCTCCCCTGTTGGGGATTATATGAATCAGTCCCTCGGCTTCTAAGTAAATCAATGCCTCCCGGATAGGCGTCAGGCTAACCTCAAATTCTTTCATTAGTTCTTTCGTATACAAGAACTGGCCAGGTTCGTAATCCAGGAAAACTATTCTCCTTTTAATTTCCGAATAAACTCTCTTCTTCATCGTCACATTTATTTAATAATTATTATATTAAATCTTTATATTTATATTATATCATTAAAAAATTTTGTCAAATGTCTGTCACTTATCATCTATAAAAAATCCTTGACTTTATTTATTCTCCTTATATAATCTAAAAAGGAGGAAAAGATATGATTCAATTAGGGTTAGTAATTGTTGCTCTTATCTTATTAATTACTTATTTAAGAAAAATAAAGGCAAACAAACCAGAGAAAAAACATCCCCCCTTACCCTCAAAAAAAGTAGATGTAAAAATTGAGTTATTCAAACAAGAAATGATGGAATTCTTAAAAGAATTAAAAGGAAGAAAAACTCAGACAAGGATAAAAAGATTGGATATAGAAATAGAAAGATTACATAAAGTAAGGCAACTTGATGTTATCTTAGAAAAAGCTGAAAAGGAGACTAACCCTCAAAAAGCTATAGACTGCTATTTGGAAGGCTTCTCTTTTATTACAAAAAATAAATTCGAACTAAACAGAAAAGAAGAGATTGAAGAAAAAATAAGGTCGCTTCAACAGGTAATAGATACGAATGTTCGCTCTCGCAGATAAATCCCATTAGATGTTTCCTATCTAACGGGATAAATTTAAAATTCGGATGCAAGTATTTTCTTTACCGACTCTATGTCTTGCAGAAAGAGTCTTTTCCAGTTAGGTTTGTATATGCAGGCAGCTGGATGGAAGGTAGGAAAAAGAGGTATTTTTTTATAATATTGCCGCCTGCCTCGCAAAGAAGTAACCCCCTGGTTAGTATTCAGAAGAACCTGAGTGGCAAATTTACCCAAAGTACAAATTAAGTGGGGATTAATAATCTCTATCTGTTTTTTTAGATAAGGGAAGCAGGTCTCTATCTCCTCTGGAGAGGGGTCTCTATTAGCAGGAGGTCGGCATTTAAGAATATTAGCAATATATATTTGGGAAACCGGGATATTAAATCTTTCAAGAGCCTCAGTTAAGATATTGCCTGCTGCTCCTACAAAAGGCTTTCCCTGCAGGTCTTCATTCTTTCCAGGAGCCTCCCCTACCAG
>JAYEHT010000198.1:0-10719 GCA_034659655.1 Candidatus Aerophobota bacterium
TTCTAAATTAGCTGTAGAGGCAATAAGAAAGGAGGCAGAGAATGTCAACCTTTATCCTGAGAGCTCAAGTAGGCTCTTAAGAGAAAAGTTAGCTCAGAAGTTAAACCTTGATAAAGAGATGATAATCATCGCCAATGGAGGGGATAACATCATTGACCTTTTAGGATTAGCTTTTATTAGCAAAGGTGATGAGGTAATCATAGGGGAGGTTACCTTTCCAACTTATGAAAGTGTAATTAAAATTATGGGGGGAAAGATAATTTCTGTAAAACTTAAAGACTACCGGTATGATTTGGAAGAGATTGCCCGGAGAGTAAATGAGAGGACAAAACTTATTGTTATATGCAATCCCAATAATCCCACAGGGACAACAGTTACTAAAGAAGAGCTAGATAAATTTATGAGGAAGGTTCCTGAAGATGTAATTGTAATTTTTGATGAAGCTTACTGCGATTATGTTGAAGATGAGAATTATCCTGACAGTTTATCCTATGTTCGGGAAGAGAAAAACGCAGTTGTTATTCGCACTTTCTCTAAAATAGCTGGCTTAGCAGGGCTTCGTATTGGCTATGCCCTAGCAAGACAGAAGCTAATTGGTTATTTAAAGCGGGTAGTGGATGTTTTCTCTGTAAATAGATTGGCTCAAGTAGCGGCTTTAGCTTCTCTAGGTGATGAAGAACATAGAAAAAAAGTTTTAAGAGTAAACAAGGAAGGGAAGGATTATCTATATAAGGAACTGAAGAGATTAGGACTTTTTTATGTTCCTACAGAGACCAATTTTATTTTTATCGATTTAAAAAAGGATACTAAAGTTATTTTCGAAAAACTGTTAAAAAAAGGAGTAATTATTAGACCAGGAGAAACCTGGGGTTGTCCGAATTTTATTCGAGTTACCATAGGAACTCCTTATGAGAACAAGAAGTTCATTCAGACTCTTGAAGAAGTATTGAGCGAAAAATAGAGGGAAGGAGGCACTTAAGTGAAGAAGCTGTTAACAGGGAATGAAGCCGTTGCTGAAGGAATAATTGAATCAGGGGCGGAAGTGGTTTGTGGGTATCCGGGTACTCCCTCAACAGAGGTAATCCAGACCTTGCTGCCTCAAGAAAAAGAGTTGGGAATCCATGTAGAGTGGAGTATAAATGAGAAAGTAGCTTCTGAGATTGCTGCCGCTGCTAGCTGGGCAGGGAAAAGAGCTATTGCCATAATGAAGATGTCAGGATTAAATGTTGCCTCTGATTCTTTGTGCTCCATTATTTATAGTGGTTGTGGGGGAGGATTGGTTGTTTATGTTGTTGATGACCCTGGAGCAGGTGCGGGTATGGTAGAGCAGGACTCAAGATACTATGCTAAATTAGGAGTAGCTCCTATGCTTGATGTCTCTTCTCAACAGGAAAGTTTAGACTTTGTGAAGCTCGCCTTTGAGACTTCCGAGGAGATTGGAGGCCCTGTTTTCTTAAGATCAACGGCAAGCATCTCCCATGTTGCATCCAATGTAGAAATAGGTAAAAGAGTAAAATTAAAAAGAGAAGCTCATTTTGAGCGTAATATCTCCAAATATACCAAGCCAAAAGCATCCTGGTGTATGAATCAACATCAGGATTCACTTACAAGATTAACCAGAGCCTCTAAAATTGTAGACTCAAAAGTTAACAAAATGCATTTAGAAGAAGAATACGGGGTAATTGCCTCTGGAGCAGCCTGGGAAAATTTTCAAGAGGCAGTAAATAGATATAATTTAAAACTTTCCTGGCTAAAAATAGGAATAGTAAATCCTCTTCCCGAGGAGAAAATAAAAGAATTTTTAAAAGAGATAGATAGACTACTTGTCCTGGAGGAATTAGAGCCTTTTATAGAAGAAGAAGTTATGAGAATCTCTTTTCTTTCAGGTAAAAAAATAGATATTTTAGGAAAATTTGATGGCACTCTCTCTAAGATGGGAAATTATTCCTTTAAGGAGGTAAAAGATTCCCTTGAGGCTCTTCTTAAAGCAAAACTTGAGCTTGAACAGAATCCAGAAATTATAGAAAGAGCAGAAAAACTTGAAGTGAAACGTCCTACCTCATTTTGCGTAGGATGCCCTCACAGAGGAACATACTATGCTATAAACAGAGCCATTAAAAAATTAAAGTACAAAAAAGGGGAGATTATTGTCACTGGAGATATAGGATGCACAATTTTAGGGATGAACAAGCCTTTTGAAACTTGCTGGACTGAAGTGGCTATGGGAGCAAGCATAGGTATAGCTCAAGGATTTAAATGGGCGGGTATTGAAAAGCCGGTATTAGCAACCATAGGAGATTCCACATTTTTCCATGCTGGCATTCCTCCCCTTATCAATGCAGTATACCAGAACGTTCCCTTAACTGTGATTATTTTAGATAATGGATGGACGGCTATGACCGGCTTTGAGGAGAACCCGGGAACTATCCCCTTAAAAGAGGCCGATACTGTAAGGGTAGATATTGTAGAGGTATGCCGGGGATGTGGTGTGAAAGATGTAAGTGTAATTGACCCTTATCAGTCAAAAGAAGCGCTTGATGTAATAGCAGAAGCAATAAAGCATCCGGGAGTATCTGTACTGGTTTCCCGTCGTGAATGTTCTCTTCAGGCAAGGAGAAGAAGGATTAGCTTACCAAAGCTAAAAGTAAATCCTGATAAATGCACCGGCTGCAGGGTATGCTTGAGTTCCTTAGCCTGCCCGGCGATGATATTTCATCCTGAGGATAACAAAGGTTTAATGGAGATTACATCTTCTTGTAATGGATGTGGTTTATGTAAGGATATCTGCCCTGAAGAGGCGATAGAGGTGGCAAAAGATGCAGCATAATATCTATTTAGCAGGAGTAGGTGGACAGGGAGTGGTTAGACTATCGGAAATTATTGCGGGCTACGCAATGAAAAAAAATGAGAAGGTTAAATTTTACAAAGAGATAGGACTGGCTCAAAGAGGAGGACCTGTCCATTGTGAAGTCAGAATAGGCAAAGTATTTGGACCCCGCATTCCTCCTTTATCTTCCGATGTAATGGTAATAATGGAGCTCTCCGAAGTATTAAAAGCTTTAGAGCTTATAAAACCGAAAGGAATGGTAATCTTAAACAGAAAAAGAGTTTACCCTATAGATATGATGGTTCATCCAGAGAGGTATCCAAAGGAAGAGGAGATACTAAAATTACTTAAAGATGCAAAAGCAGAAATAATTTGGATAGATGCAGAAAAGATAGCCTCAAAAATAGGGCTTCCTATTGCGGAAAATATTGTTTTACTTGGCGTTCTCTCCTTTGTCTCTTCATTTGATAAAAAATGTATTATTGATGTTTTAAGAAAAAACATCCCCCGCAAAATAGATAAGAATATCTCCGCTTTTAATAGAGGCTATGAAGCAGTAAACCCCATTAGATAGCAAGTATCTAACGGGGTAAAGGAGTAGATTAGATGGAAAATTTTTTTAATCCCCATTCTGTTGCCATTTTTGGGTCAATGAAGGAAGGAAAGACAGGATTTGAGATAGTAAAGAATATGGTTGAGGGAGGATTTAAAGAAAAGATATATCCTGTAAGTCAAAGTGGTGGTCAGATATTTGGACTAAGTATTAAGAAAGACTTTAAAAGTTTAGATATTGATTTAGCAGTTATTGCTATTCCCTCTCGATTTATTTCTTCCCTTTTAGAAGATCTGGGCAGTAAGGGTGTTAGGTCTATAGTCATAATCTCTGCAGGCTTTTCTGAAGTAGGTAATCTTGAAGAAGAAGAAAAAATAAAAAAGATTGCTGAAAAATGCCGGATGAGGATTGTGGGTCCGAACTGTGCCGGGATTATGAATCCTGAATGTAATCTCTTTGCCAGTATTGAGGTTCGCGCTCTTAAAGGCAGGACAGCTTTTATTACTCAAAGTGGCTCACTTGGAGGGACGGTTTTAATGATGGCAGAAGAGCTCGGTTTCGGTTTTTCAAAATTTGTAAGTTATGGGAATAGATGTGATGTAGATGAGGCAGATTTAATTAGATATCTTCAGGATGATGCCCAAACTAAAATTATTGCTGTGTATATTGAAGGATTAAAGGACGGAAGAAAGCTTTTAGCTCAGTCTAAAAAGACTTTACCTAAAAAACCGATTATGGTTATTAAGGCAGGTAAAAGCCAAGCCGGAATGAGGGCTACCTCATCTCATACTGGGTCCTTAGCAGGGGAAGATAAGATATACGATGCTGCTTTTAAACAGGCAGGTATCCTGCGGGTAAATGATCTGGGAGAGATGTTTGATTTAAGCCGCGGTTTAATCTATTACCAAAAAATTGAGGGAAAGAGGATTGCTATAGTAACAAATTCAGGAGGACCTGCGGTGATGACCGCTGATAAATTGGAAGAGTTGGGGATGGTTGTGCCTGAGCCTTCCTTAAGTTTAAAGAATAGACTTAAAAGCTCTCTTCCCCCCAATATCTCTTTAAGAAATCCTTTTGACCTTTTAGCCTATGGAAGTGGGGAAAATTTTGTTTCTGTTTGTGAGGCAGTAGCTTCCGAATACGATGCTATAATTGTAATTTTTGTTCCTACTGCCTATATGGATTCTACAAAAATCGCCAGAGCTCTGGGCAAGGCAA
Organism: Candidatus Aerophobota bacterium; assembly: GCA_034659655.1. GTDB lineage: Bacteria > Aerophobota > Aerophobia > Aerophobales > JAGGXI01 > JAGGXI01. The sequence continues at coordinate 4,599 of JAYEHT010000198.1, forward strand.
AAAAGAGAATAAAAAAGCCTGTATTTGCAAACTTTATGGCTGGTAGATTAGTAAAAAGAGGGATTGAAGAGCTAAAAAACTACCGAATTCCCAATTATGAGACGGGCGAAAGAAGCGCCAGAGTTATTCAAAAGATAGCTCTGCGAACTTCAAATTTGAAAGGGTAAAAAGTGCATAAGATTACTGAAAGGGCAAAAAAGAGAGATGGAGGATAACAGTGGGAAATTTAACTAAAAAGGAAAAGGGGGAAATAAAGGAGAAATTAAAAAAAATCCCTTTATATCGAGAAAATAAACCGCCACTTACGTGCTTTGGTCCTGATATGAGGGAAGACCTGGAAAAAACGTGGCATCGTCAATGGGGTGGACAGTCGAGTTATGCCAGGCTTCGTAGTGTAATTGTGCAAAGGCCTGGTCCAGAAGCGCTTCCACCTGAAGCAATAGTTGATCCACAATTCTTTAATTTACCCAGTGGACTACCCGATGTCCAGCGGATGCAAGCACAACATGACGCTTTTGTTAAAGTGCTTAATGATAATGAAGTGGAAGCTATCTCTTTAAATGTACCTCAGCCAGTGCTCGGTACATACAAAGTACCGCTTAGAGCCATTACTTATTGTCATGAGACATTAATGGTGAAAGGTGGTGCTATAATTTGCCGTTGTGCTGCGGCCTATAAGAGAGGGGAGGAATTTTATCATTCCAGGCGAATAGGAGAATTAGGGTGCCCAATACTCTATACGGTGCACGCAAAGGGCTTTTTTGAATCTAGCAATGCCATGTGGTTAGATAAAAAAAGCATTGCTTTAGCGATTAGCCAACGGAGTAACATGGAGGGTATCAGGCAGATTATTCCCATTCTCCAGGCTGCTGGTGTTGAAGATGTTCACATTGTTCATTTACCTGGCCCCTTGCATACTCGAACCTCTCAAGTTTCGGGCACAGCAGGAGCATTTCATTTGGATATGGTATTTGGTGTAGCTGGACCAAAATTGGGTGTAATTTATCCGGGTAGTGTTGGATATGAGTTTATTGATTACCTGTTACATGAAAAGCACTTTGACCTGATTGAAATTCCGGAAGAAGAAGTCAATGGCTGCCCTTCAAATTTATTGGTTTTAGAACCCGGTAAATTGATTATACCCCTCGGAAACCCCTATGTTACAGGTGAATTAAGAAAGCGTAGCATTGAGGTAATTGAAGTAAATCTTTCTGAATTCACTAAAGCTGGTGGAGGCCCGACTTGTATGACACTACCACTAATCAGAGACGAAGAAGAATAAGGAAAAGGCAGAACAACATACAAAGTGTATAAAAGAACAAACAAAAGATGAAAAAAGAAAGAGGTTTAATAATGAATATTTTAGGTTACAAAAGAGAAGATGGTTCAGTGGGATTTAGAAATCATGTGTTAGTTCTTCCTTCGGTAAGCTGCGCTAACAAAGTAGCAGAAGAAATTGCCAATAGAATTGAAGGTGCAGTAGTAATACCTCATCAATGTGGCTGTGGCCAATTGGGGGAAGACCTTAAACAGAGTATAAGAGTTTTAGTTAATGTTGCTGTTAATCCTAATGTAGCGGCAGTATTAGTGGTTGGATTGGGATGTGAAGAAATACCCGCTGGTTTTTTAAAAGATAAAATTTCAAAATTTAACAAATCCGTAGAAACAGTGGTTATCCAGAAAGAGGGAGGAAGTCTAAAGACTATTGAAGAGGGCACAAGAATAGCTCTTGGAATGGTTGAAGAGTCTTCCGAAATAAAAAGAGAACCTGTCAATCTCTCTGAAATAACCTTAGGGCTTAAATGTGGAGGCTCAGACTCATCTTCGGGAATCTCAGCCAATCCTGCCCTTGGTTTTGCAGCAGATTCCTTAATTAATCAGGGAGGAAGAGCTGTTTTTACGGAAACTCCAGAAATGATTGGAGCAGAGCATATTCTGGCAAAAAGAGCTGCCAATGAGATGGCGAAGAAGCGTATTTTAGAAGTCGTTGGTCGTTTTGAGAGAAAAGCCATTAGTTACGGAGTAGATATCCGAGGAGCAAATCCTGCGCCGGGCAATATAGAGGGAGGATTAACCACCATTGAAGAGAAGTCTTTGGGTGCTATTCTTAAAGCTGGTAGCAGTCCAATTGAACAAGTCATTGAATATGGTGAAAGGCCCGACAAGAAAGGAGTAATATTTATGGATGGCACGGGCTACGACCCTCAATCGCTAGGTGGGTTGTTAGCCTGCGGTGCTCAGATTATAGTATTTACCACTGGAAGAGGTAATACCTGCGGTACAGCTATTGCTCCTGTAATCAAAGTCTCTTCCAACAACAGATTATATGAGAGTATGAGGGAGAATATAGATTTTAATGCGGGGACGGTGGTTTCCGGAGAGGAAACTATTCAACAGGCTGGCCAGAGACTTTTTAAGTTAATCTTAAAGGTAGCCTCAGGAGAAGTAACTAAGGCAGAAATTCTAAAGGATAATGCATTTGATATCTCGCGATTAGGGATTTCTATTTGAGCTTCTGAGTCTCCTATTCTTGATTATACAGGAAAGTATTAGTTGTTTATACAGGTATCGAGGGAAAAAGTCCCGAGATGTTCTTATGATTAATTTCGTCATAGTATAAAGATTGTCCAGGGAGAAATATCTATGAATAAAAAAGAAAGAAGAGCAATGCTATTTTCACCCAAGGATAATGTAGCTACTGCCATAAGTGATCTGGATGTTGGGATAATTGCTTCTTTGCTAATAAAAGAGCATAAAAAGGAGGTTCTTTTAAAACAAGCGATAAAATTTGGTCATAAGTTCTCCATTAAACTGATCAACAAGGGCAATCCGGTAATTAAATATGGTGAGATTATTGGATTAGCTACAGAAGATATCCCTGAAGGTTATCATGTACATATCCATAATGTGGAAAGTAGACGAGGACGCGGAGATAAAAAAAGTGATTTTTGATTTTAACTCTCAAGAATATCTTAGGACTTCCCTTTGTCGCTGTACAGGAGCTTCGAATACTTCCTAAAAAATTGCCAGAGCTCTGCGAATTTCAAATTTGAAAGGGGTAAAAAGTGCATAAAATTATTGAAAGAGCAAAAGAAGAGAAAAGGCCTTTATTGGAGCCGGAGGCAAAAGAGTTATTGAGGGAATACGAAATACCTGTTCCTGGTTTCAAATTAATAAAGAATGAAGATGAAGTAAGTAAAATAGCTCAAGAGATTGCCTATCCTATAGTGATGAAGATTGTCTCTCCAGATATTATCCATAAGTCAGATGCTGGAGGAGTAAAGGTAGGCATTAAGAATGAGAATGAGGCGAAATTGGCTTATAAGGAGATTATTGCGAAGGCAAAAAAATACAATAAAGAGGCAAAAATTTCTGGGATAATAGCATCTTCTATGATTGCTCAATCAACAGAGGTTATTGTAGGGATGATGAAAGACCTTCACTTTGGTCCTGTAGCAATGTTTGGATTAGGAGGAGTCTTTGTAGAGATATTAAAAGATGTCTCTTTCCGTATTCTCCCCTTGGAAGAAAAAGATGCTCAGGAGATGATCACTGAGATTAAAGGATACGAAATTTTAAAAGGAGTAAGAGGCGAACTCCCAAAAGATGTCCAGGCAATAAAAGAGGTTTTGATGAAAATCTCTCAGCTAACTATGGAAAATCCCGAAATTAATGAAATAGACTTAAATCCTATATTTGTATTTGAAAAAGGGCTTCAAGTAATTGATGCCCGAATGATTTTATAAAACCGGGAAATTTTAATTATGAGAGGTGATTATAGTGTCTAAAATAATCTTGAAAGGCGGAAATGTTGTAGATCCAGCTAATAGAGTAGATAAAATTGCTGATGTGCTGATTGAGGATGGGAAGATATCTCAAATTGAGGAGAATATTAAGGCAGTAGATGCTGAGGTTATTGATGTTTCAGGTAAGGTTGTAGCTCCAGGTTTAGTAGATGTTCATGCCCACCTGCGTGATCCTGGTTTTACTTATAGAGAAGATTTTGTTAGTGGAACTAAAAGCGCAGCAGCAGGTGGTTTTACTACTCTACTTGCAATGCCGAATACAAATCCAATTTGTGATAGCCCGGGAGCAGTCGAGTATGTCTTATCTAAAGCAGATAGAGTGGGTATAGTTAATGTTCTGCCAATTGCGAGTATAACTGTAGGTGAGGAGGGCGAGAGATTAACCCCGATGGAAGAGTGCCTGAGGGCTGGAGCAGTGGCATTTTCAGATGATGGGCAGCCTGTTACAAATTCCGGGTTAATGCGTAAGGCATTAATTAAATCAAAAGAGATTGATAAGATTCTTGCCACTCATTGTGAATACAAGTCAATCACTGGCGAAGGCGTAATGCACGAAGGTAAAGTATCCAGGAAATTAGGGATTAAAGGGATTCCCTCCATTTCAGAAGCACTTATGGTGGGACGTGATATTCTTCTGGCCGAAGAAATAGATAGTAGAGTCCATATCTGTCATGTTGGCTGTGCCCGCTCTGTTGAACTTATCAGAGAAGGCAAGAGGAGAGAAATAAAAGTTAGCGGAGAGGTGATACCTCATTATCTCAATACTACCGAAGATGTTCTCCTTCCCACTCCTGCTCCTAGATTTAAGATTTATCCTCCCTTTGGCACTACCTCAGACCAGGAAGCTTTAAAAGAAGGGTTGGCTGATGGGACAATTGAAGTAATTGCAACTGACCATGCGCCTTATTCTCTGGAGGAGAAAGCCCGTGATTTTACAGATGCTCCCTGTGGATTAATAGGATTTGAGACTGCTTTGTCGGTTGTTTTGACAGAGTTGGTTCACGGCAAAGTTATTTCTTTATCTGAAGCATTAGCTAAAATGACCTGCAATCCTGCAAAAATATTTGGGATTGACAAGGGAACATTAGGAATTGGCAAGGATGCAGATATAGTAATTATAGACCTAAATAGAGAATGGAGAGTTGATGCTAACCTTTATTATTCAAAGTCACGGAATTGTCCCCAACATGGAAGGACTTTGAAAGGCAGACCTGTTCTGACAATGGTAAAAGGGGAAATAATTATGCGTGACGGAAAAATTATGGAAGAGTAACCTTATTATAAATTTTTATGAGGAGGTGGTGAAAAAATGGCCCGTTCTAAGATGGTTGAAAATAGCCAGAAACCTTCGGATCAAAGACTTTCTCTGATGAAGAGCCGGGATGTAGTGTCCAGTTATCAATTTAATAGAGAAGAGCTAAGTCTGATTATGGATACTGCAGCATATTATGAGAGAACATTGATAGAGAAGAGAAGATTGAGGGATATGGAAGGAAAAATTATGGCTTCTTTATTCTATGAGCCCAGCACAAGAACAAGGTTATCCTTTGAGGCTGCAATGCATAGATTAGGAGGTTCGGTAATAACTATTGCAGAATCGTTAAAATCTCAGACCTCTTCTATGGCAAAAGGAGAATCACTGCATGATTCAATTACAGTAATAGATAGATATGCAGATGTGCTCGTGGTACGCAGTCCTCTTAAGGAAGCTGCTGAGATAGCGGCAAAGGCGGCTAAAAATCCTGTGATCAATGCTGGTTCTGGAACTGGGCAGCATCCTACCCAGGCTTTATTGGATGTATACACAATTTTAAAAGAAAAGGGAAACCTGGAAGGATTGGCTGTTACTCTGTTGGGTGATCTGAAATATGGACGCACTGTCCATTCACTGGTAGATTTCTTATCGCTATATGATTGTGACTTAATCTTTGTCTCACCAAAAGAGCTAAGTATGCCTGAAGATATAATGGATAAATTACGCAGTCAAGGTATTAAGGTTGAAGAAAAAGATAATCTTCAAGAGGCTGTGAAGAATACTGATGTATTATATGCGACAAGAATTCAAAAGGAACGTTTTGCAACTACAGAAGAATATGAGAGGATAAAAGATTCTTATATTGTTGATGATAAGATTGTAGAGAAAAGCAGAGAGGGGATGCTAATTCTTCATCCACTGCCGAGAGTAAATGAGATAGCAGTCTCGGTTGATAGGTATCCTGGGGCGGCATATTTCAGGCAAGCTGCAAACGGTGTTCCCGTTAGAATGGCTCTTTTGGCACTTACTACAGGAAGTGTTCTTTAAAATATGGAGAAAG
>JAYEHT010000199.1:0-2100 GCA_034659655.1 Candidatus Aerophobota bacterium
ATGTGTTAATTGTGGGAATGGGTTTTTCTTGGCTTAGACAGTTTTTTCCTTATCTAGGAGCAGCTATGCTTAAAAGAAAATGGTGCGATTCCATCGGCGTAGGAAGAATTGCTATTGCAAATCCAGGTTTTGCAAATGAGCTTTTGGCCAATGGTAGACTTAACCCTAATAAGTTATGTATTACTTGTTCAAGATGTTCTCAAATGATGAGAGATGGTGTAAGTTCAGGTTGTGTTACCAGAGATTCTGAAATTTATGCACCCATTTATAGAATGGGTCGATTAAAAGCTTCAAAACATTAAAGAAATCAGACAAAGTTTATAGCGGAGTTAAATAGAATCGATATGAAAATATATATTCATAAGGTTTTCTGTTTTTAGTTAGTAGAGAAAATAATAGGCAAAGGAGGCTTTCAATGTATGGGTGGACTGGAAAAATATTATATATTGACCTAACTACTAATGAAATGGAGACAAAGCATCTTGATGAATCCTTCTTATATAAATACTTAGGAGGTAGAGGGGTAAATTCTAAGATTCTTTATGATGCTATTAATGAAATAGGAGATCCTTTTTCTGCAAATAATCCAATAATAATTAGTGCCGGCCCAAGCACAGGAACTTCAATTCCGGGGAGTAACAGATTCACCATAACCTCGAAGTCTCCACTTACTGGGCTTCTCGGTGACTCAAATTCTGGTGCTCCTTTTGCCTCGGAAATTAAAAAGGCTGGATATGATACTATTGTAATTAAAGGTAAATCTAAATTTCCTTGTTACATTTATTTAGAAGATGGTAATATCCAAATAAGAAAAGCGGATCATATTTGGGGCGAAACTACTTTTAAAGCCGAGAAGATAATAAAGCAGGAGCTAAAAGATTCAGATGTTAAAGTAATATCTATTGGACCAGCTGGGGAAAACTTAGTTAAATTTGCTTGTGCAATTGGAGATAAGTCAAGAGCTTCTGGTAGAACAGGTATAGGTGCGGTGATGGGTTCTAAAAATTTAAAAGCCATCGCTATTAAAGGGCACGGCAAGGTTGATGTAGCTTATTCAGAGCAATTGGATAAATTATGTAAACAGATTATAGACATTCTCAAATCTGATAAGGAATGGTACAGGATATTTTCAAATTATGGAGCGCTAGGACTAGTTATTTCTTTTAATAAGATGGGGGTAATGCCAGTAAGAAATTTTCAAACAGGAGTTATTGACATTCGAGGTATTCAGCCAGAGTTATTTATGCAAAAATATCATGCAGGATATGAAAGTTGTCTTTATTGTCCAATACACTGTGGTCATTACTATCATATTAAAGATGGAAAGTATGCTGGGACAACTGGTTATGTAAGAGCATTTGCTACTCCTGCAGATTTAGGGGTAAGGATAGGCACTACTCAATATGATGCAATCTTAAAGACACAAAGTTTAGTGAATGAGTTGGGTTTAGATACAATCTCTACTGGAGGAGTCATAAGTTGGGCAATGGAATGTTATGAGGAAGGGATTTTGACCTTAGCTGATACTGGTGGGTTAAAACTTAATTGGGGTAACAATGAAGCAGTACACAAGTTAATTAAAATGATAGCATTTAGAAAAAGGTTTGGAGACTTATTAGCTGAAGGGTCTTTTAGAGCAGCTAAAGAAATTGGGAAAGGGTCTGAGGAGTATGTAATGCATACTAAGAAGATGGAAATGACGGATATGGACCCAAGAGGACAAAAAGGTTGGGGATTAGGATATGCTACTTCTAGTAGAGGTAATGACCATATGAGAGCTTATCCAGCCATGGAAATTGTAAATGCTCCTCAGGCAAGAAAAATAGCAAATTATCCTGATGTAAGTAGATTTGCTCATGAATATAAAGGAAAATTAGTAGCTTGGCATGAAAACTTACGGGCTGTTTTAGACTCTCTTGAGATATGTAAATTTCTTTCAAGAACCGCTCTTATTTCACCTAAAATATTTTGTGAAATACTTAGGGTAATTACAGGGATGGAGATTTCTCCTGAAGAGCTATTAAAGACAGGCGAAAGGATAGTGAATATAGAAAGAATGTTAAATAATAAATTAGGAGCTACCCGAAGGGACGATTCGCT
>JAYEHT010000200.1:0-2098 GCA_034659655.1 Candidatus Aerophobota bacterium
AAGACCTCTTTGAGCAATCCCCTTCTCATTCATTCTTAAATTTCCCACCTGTCGGTGCATCTCTTTTACGGCCTCTTTGGCTATTTCAAAATAATCAGGGGCAGAGGAATACCTCTTTGCCTCCTCTACCCCCCCATATTTTATATCTGGCATATAGATGTCCACTACTCCTTTTAGAAGTTTTAAAGTCTCTGTTGCCTCGTAACCACCACAGTTATAGACCAGAGGGATATTTAAACCATTCTCAATGGCCAATAAGAGGCCAGACAGGATCTGAGGGACAAAATGCGTTGGAGTAACCAGATTAATATTATGACATCCCTTTCTCTGTAAAACAAGCATCATTTCAGCTAATCTCTTTTGCGAGACTACATTTCCATTTCCTAAATGGGAGATAGGATAATTCTGACAAAAAATGCATCTCAGATTACAGTGGGTAAAAAAGATAGTTCCTGAGCCTCGATAGCCAGAGATGGGTGGCTCCTCCCCGAAATGGCAATGAAAACTGGAGACCATCACTTCAAAATCTGATTTACAAAATCCTCTTTCTCCTCTCAATCTATTTACTCTGCACCTTCGGGGGCAAACCGTACATTTTCCCAATAGTTCATAAGCCTTCTTTATGCGGTTTTTTAACTCTCCGCTCCGGTATAATTCTATATAGGCAGGATAGGATGAACTCCTCATCTTACCCTTGATTATATCAATTCCCCATCTTTTGGCAAGGAAAAACAACGCTTCGCTACTTCCCCCAATCTGGGTAGGGGCGACTTTAGTTGTCTTTTGATTTATAAGATTTGTAGTGGCCGAGCTTGCTCGGCACAATTTCTTATCAATTTTGACGTTCCAGACAAATTAGTCTATAATTAAACAAAAAGAGGGAATGAAAAATGATGGAAAAGCCAGCAGAACCTACCCCAGCGAAAGGGAATTTAATGAAGGAGAGGGAAAGACTAATTGAGCTTCTTCTCAGAAATAGAATTTATCCGATGTACAGCAAAAGGGGTAAGATATATTTCTTGAAGCCAAAGCATATCCAGATATCTGATGAGGAAAGGGAGGAAATTGTCAGGAAATTAAGATTAAAAACAGCGGAGGATTGCAAAAAGATAAGGCAAATTGTAATGGATAAATTGGCAAGGATGAGGATAAATAAGCCGATAAAGAAATGGATCAGGGAAGAAAGACCAAGGGAGATGCTGGTGAAATACGGAGCCGAAAGGCTGTCCTTATCAAAGCTTCTTGCAATCATACTAAGAACAGGCAGAGAGGGAATAAGCGCGGAGAACCTGGCTAAAAGATTATTAAACCACTTTGGCAGCCTGAGAAAAATAAATTCTGCCTCAATCCAGGAGTTAAGGGAAATTGACGGGATTGGAATGGCAAAGGCATCCCAGATAAAAGCATCTTTGGAGGTTGGGAAAAGGCTTATCAGGGAGAAAGCTGAGAGGAAGAGAAAGATAAGCAATGCAAAAGATGTCATCTCCTATGTTCACGACTACTATAGTCCTTATTTGAGAGACTCCAAAAAGGAATTTTTCAATATAATTTTGCTCGATGTAAAGAATAAGGTAATTGATAATATGGAATTATCAAAGGGAGGCTTAAGTGGGACAGTAGTCGATACGACGGAGATCATCAAAGAAGCCACAAGGAAATCTGTCTCATCCATCATCTTAGTTCACAATCATCCCTCCGGAGAGGTTGAGCCATCAAAGGAAGATATCCAGACCACAAGGAAAATAACAGAGGTCTGTAAATTAGTTGGGATAAAGGTCTTAGACCATATCATCGTGGGAAAAAATGAGGGGGATTTCTTCAGTTTTTCAGCTCATAGGATGATATAAAATGCTTGACTTTGGAGTTCGTAAGGAAAAACAAAAAGCCCTGGAAGAGAAGATGCAAAAATACGATGTGCGTGAAGAGGACATAACTGAGAAGTTCATTCATGCCAGTGGCCCGGGAGGACAAAACATCAATAAGGTAGCCACCTGTGTTTATTTAAAGCACCTTCCCACTGGCTTTGAGGTTAAGATGCAAAAAGCTCGCTCCCAGGCCTTGAACCGCTTCTTAGCCAGGCGAGAGCTGGTGCGTAAAA
>JAYEHT010000201.1:0-43083 GCA_034659655.1 Candidatus Aerophobota bacterium
ATTAAGTAGAACGGTGTTTCATTAAAATTGGGTAAAAGTTCATAGTTTAGTACTTTTTTCTTCCCTTTTATCCATTTTTTGGAAGGATATCGAATTACTATTTAGAATTTTCCTGAAACTGGAGGAAAAATTCTTGACTTTATTTATTTTCCTTATATAATTTAAAAAAGGAGGAAAAGATATGATTCAATTAGGGTTAGCAATTATCGCTCTTATCTTATTGATTACTTATTTAAGAAACATAAAGGCAAACAAACCAGAGAAAAAACATCCATCCTCACCCTTAAAAAAAGTAGATGTAAAAATTGAGTTATTCAAACAAGAAATGATGGGATTCTTAAAAGAATTAAAAGGAAGAAAAACTCAGACAAGGATAAAAAGATTGGATCTAGAAATAGAAAGATTACGTAAAGTAAGACAACTCGATGCTATCTTAGAAAAAGCTGAAAAGGAGACTAACCCCCAAAAAGCTATAGACTACTATTTAGAAGGCTTCTCTTTTATTACAAAGAATAAATTCGAGCTAGATAGAAAAGAAGAAATTGAAGAAAAAATAAGGTCGCTTCAACAGGTAATAGATACGAATGTTCGCTCTCGCAGATAAATCCTAGTAGATGTTTCTTATCTAACGGGATAAATTTAAAATTCAGACTCAAGTATTTCCTTTACCGATTCCATATCCTGGAGAAAGAGCCTTTTCCAGTTAGGTTTGTATATGCAGGCAGCTGGATGGAAGGTAGGAAGGAGAGCTATCTTTTTATAATATTGCCGCCTGCCCCGTAGAGAAGTAATCCCCTGGTTAGTATTCAGAAGAACCTGAGTAGCAAATTTACCCAAAGTGCAAATTAAGCGAGGATTAATAATCTCTATCTGTTTTTTTAAATAAGGAAAACAGGTTTCTATCTCCTCTGGAGAGGGGTCTCTATTAGCAGGAGGATGACATTTGAGAATATTAGCAATATATATTTGAGAAAGTGGGATATTAAATCTTTCAAGAGCCTCGGTTAAGACATTGCCTGCTGCTCCCACAAAAGGCTTTCCCTGCAAATCTTCATTCTTTCCGGGAGCTTCCCCTACCAGCATTAATTTTGCCTCAGGACTACCCTGGCCAAAGACTAAATGAGTTCTCCCTTTAAAAAGAGGACATTTCCGACAATTTCGCATAGAACGATAAAGAGCTTCTAATAGTCTTTTAGGATTCTTTTTCTCTAAATTATCTCCTACCCTGTCCTCTTTTTTTGATATACCCTGCCTTTTCTCTAAATATCTTCTGAAAGATCTGACGATTTGGAGATAATCAGCATAAAGTTTTTCTTCAGCCATCTTTTATTCCTATGAGAATAGAAATTTCTTCTTGAACTAATCATATTTGAAAAAGAGCTAAAGTCAAACGCAGAAGAAAAAGTTGACATTATGGATAAATTGTATTATATTTATTACCGTCCATAAAAATCACCTGTCCTGGTAGCTCAATTGGATAGAGCAACAGCCTTCTAAGCTGTGGGTTGGGGGTTCAAATCCCCCTCAGGACTCTATTTTAGCATGCGGGGGTAGCTCAGCTGGTAGAGCATCGGCCTTAAAATCCTGGAATCTCCCGTAGCCGTTCAGGTCCTCCATAATTTTCCTCTCACCCAAGCTTCCTGACTTTTCTGGGAGCTGCAACCCACAAAAGGATACAAGACACACAGGTTACCAGGATAGCTATGATAAGGGCTATAAAATAGCTCTTTGTGGTATCAAATACAAACCCTCCAAACCAGGGTCCCAAAATACCTCCCAACCCGAAACTCAGAAGCATAAACCCGTTGATAGAACCGAAATTTTTGCTGTGGAATATATCAGCTACTGCTGCTCCCAGAACAGGCCCATTCATTCCCATCCCTAACCCAAAAAAAATTGCATATAAATAAGGTATCCAGCTATGAGAAACCTTTTCGAGCAGCAAAAGCATAAAAAGACCCAGAATTGAGGCAAGACATGCCAAAGTAAATGTTTTTTCTCTACCGATTTTATCCGAGATAAAACCACTCAAGCTCCCCAAAACCACCATTATTCCCCAGAGAGCAACTATTGAGGTGGCAAAAGCATTGCTGAATTCAGCATCTCTCAACAGAGCAATCTGATGAACCACCACAAAGTTTTCTACCAACCCAAAAATGCAAAAATATGTAAAAAACGTAAACCAAAACTGATAAGTCCCCATAGCTTTTCTTAAAGTCCAATTGACATTTACCCACTCTTTATCCACTTTCACTGTGCTTTGTACCCGATTGAGAGTTGATTTTGCTCTCTCTAAAGGATGAATCCCATCTGGCAAAAGACCCACATCTTGAGGCCTATGACGAGAAAAAAGAGCAATCAGGGGCAGTAAAATAACCCCTATAAGGACACCAACCAAAATAAAGGATGTACGCCAGCCGAATTTTGTGATTAAGGATTGCAGGAGGGGAATCATAAGGAAAGATGTCCCCCATCCTGAGGTAAATATTCCAAGGGCCATTCCTCTTCTTCTAATAAACCAGTGAGGTAACACAGCAGCGTTAGCTGGATACCCTACCAAACTGATACCAATAGCATTTACTACGCCAAACAAAAGATAAAAATGATATAAGGTATTTACTTTGCTGCACAGTATCATAGCTAAAGTCAGAATAGTTGCCCCGGCTAAAAGAATCTTTTTGGGTCCGAATCTATCCACCAGAGCTCCAGCAAAAGGAGCAGTTATTCCGTATACAATTACGTTAACAGAGAAGATCCCGGCAGTGCTGGCTCTACTCCATCCAAATTCATTTAAAATCACCACATAAAAAACTGAAAATGAATTACGAGATGCATAGGCTAAAACCATAGCAACAAAAGACATTGCTAAAACAATCCATCCGTAAAAGAATAGAGGTTTTTTACTCATATCTACATATATTAAAAGAAAAAATCAGTGGAGTCAATCAGACGCATTAAATCTGTCACCGCAAAATGATAATGCCATACTACTGTGAAATGTTTCAGATCAAAACAAATGAATAAAGAGAAAAAAATGGGAAAAAATCAGTTTGGGAAGACAAGTCCCCGAAAAGGACGGTTTCTAATTGCTGATAAGCTATTAGAAATGACTTTCGAAGCTGATGGGGTTTTGCGGGAGATACAGCCTGATGGGCGGAGGGACGGTCAGGCGTATCGGGGGAATACAAAATAAGCTAAAAATTAATACTCTAATTTAACTCCAAGTTTTTCAGCAATTTGTTGAATCCACTTTTCATGACGGTCCACTTTATGAGCTAACGCCACCATCTCCTGAAAGTAAGTGTCAGCTTTCTTAGCATAAGTATCAACTGCATTTAGTAAATTATTAACATCCTTTTTAGTAGAAAGATCTTTTACAGCTTCTTTTAAATCCTCTTTAGTGGCAAATACTTCTATAAGTTTTCGAATGTCATTATTAGTAAGCATATCTGCAGTCACTTTAGTTTATTATTTCTGATTTTATTATAACTCATCAAAAAGTAGTGTCAAATTCTCCCATTTAAAACCTTCTCTTTTTTCATTATACTTATTTTTGAGGAGATCTCAAGTCAAAGTATGACAAATTATTTTTTTCTGGGTCCCATAAGGTCTGAAACATTTCAAGCTGAAAAGCCATAACTGGCAAGTTTTTCCTGAGGTATGGGGACATATGTCACTATTTTAAGTGATTTGATGCGAAATATTGACTTAAATAGAAAAATAATATATATTATAAAAGCGAAAGGGGAACAGAAAAGGGAGGTCTCCATAACCATAAGAGATAGGCAGTGGAAGGGAGAATATTTAGACACCAAAGGAGAAATCAGAGAAAGCTTAAAATCCCAAAAATCCTAATTATAATGAACATGCGGGGGTAGCTCAGCTGGTAGAGCATCGGCCTTCCAAGCCGATTGTCGCGGGTTCGAACCCCGTTCCCCGCTCCATAATGGTGAGCGTAGCTCAATTGGTTAGAGCTCTGGACTGTGGATCCAGTGGTCGGGGGTTCAAATCCCCTCGCTCACCCCATATATTTTAGGAAATCATTAAACTCTTCATTTTTTAAAGGGGAGCAGGCCTTGCTTGCTCGAGTGAAACGAGAGTCGGCTTTGCCGACAAGGCCGTTGAGGGGGAAATGCGAAGCATGTCCCCCTCAAGGATCTTGGGCCGTTAGCTCAATTAGGCAGAGCAACGGACTCTTAATCCGTAGGTTACAGGTTCGATTCCTGTACGGCCCATCAAAGCGGGAATAGCTCAGTGGTAGAGCATCACCTTGCCAAGGTGAGGGTCGCGGGTTCAAATCCCGTTTCCCGCTCTCTAAGGGCGAGGGTGGCGGAATTGGTAGACGCGCTAGACTTAGGATCTAGTGAGATATTCTCATGCGGGTTCAAGTCCCGCCTCTCGCACCAAAATATTTATAGCATCGGAATTTCAAAAACTCCTTCGAATTAAACAGGGGGAGCAGGCCTTGCTTGCTCGAGCGAAGCGAGAGTCGGCTTTGCCGATAAGGCCGTTGAGGGGGAAATTACGAAGGAATGTCCCCCTCAAATATCTTGAAAAAGGAAAATAAGTAATGGAAATAAGCATAGAAAAAAAAGAAAACTCAGAGGTTAGTTTAAAGGTAGAATTCCCGGAAAAAAGAGTAGAAGAGGAACTTTCCCAGGCTTTTCGGAAATTGGTTAAAAATGTAGAAATCCCCGGTTTTAGAAAAGGAAAGATTCCCAGAAAAATATTTGAAAGAAGATTTGGAGAAGAGAGGATTCGGGAAGGGGTTATAAAAAAAGTCTATCCCGAAGTTCACAGAGAAATAGTAAATAGATATAAATTATTACCTCTCATTGAGCCAGAAATGAAGATTTTACAATTTTCTCGCCATAAGCCTCTAATCTTAGAAGTAAATCTAATAACCGGACCGGAAGTTAAATTAGATAAATATAAAGAGATTAAAGTTGAGAGAGAGAAGATAAAGATATCTGAGGGTGAAATAGAAGAGGCGCTAAAGAATCTCCAAAAACAATCTACTACTTATATTCCTGTTGAAGAGAAAAGGGAAATAAGAGAAGGAGATGGGATAATTATGGATTGGCAAGGTTTCTATAAAAAGGGGAAAAAACCTTTTATAAAAAAGGGAAAAGGAGAGTTTTTCAAAGTAGGTTCCTCCACATTTCCTCCTTCTTTCTCTAAAGGGTTAATTGGATTGAAGGTGGGAGAGAGAAAAAAAATAGAGATTACATTTCCCCCCTCTTTCTCTCAAAAGGAACTTGCAGGAGAAAAGGTCTCTTTTGATATAAACATAAGAGAAATAAAGAAAGAAAAAATTCCTCAAATTGATGATGAGTTTGCCAGGGATCTCCAATTTGATAATTTAGAAGCTTTGAAAAAACATATTAAAGAAAGCTTAGCCGAAGTAAAAGAGAATAAAAGAAGAAAGAGCATAGAAAACCAGATAATTAAAAAAGTAGTAGATAGCTCTCAGGTTAATCTTTCTCCTTCCTTAATAGAAAGAAAAAAAGAGGAAAGATTAAAAGGATTAGAACTAAAGTTAAAAAATCAGAAGTATTCACTTGAAGAGTATATTAAGCAGCAGAAAACAAGCAAAGAAGAACTTGAAGAAAAAATAAAGTTGGAGATAGAAAAAGAACTGAAAACATTCTTCACCTTGCAAGCTATTACAGAAAAAGAGGAGATAGAAGTTAAAGAAGAGGAAGTAGAGAAAAGAATAAAAACTTTGATGAAGGGAGAAAAGACCGAGGAGAAGGTAAAAAAAATAAAGGAAAACCTGGCCAAGCAGGGAGATTTAGAGCTGCTTAAAAGTCAGATAAGACAGGAAAAAACAATTGATTTTTTATATAATGAGGCTAATATTAAAGGAGAGTAAAATTTTTTTATCTAAATGAGGAGGAAAGGATGGCTTTAATTCCTATGGTAATAGAAAAAACAGCGAGAGGGGAGAGAGCTTACGATATATATTCTCGCCTGCTTAAAGATAGAATAATTTTCATCGGTCAGCCCATAGACGATAATATAGCTAATACAGTAATTGCCCAAATGCTCTTTTTAGAAGTTGAAGACTCCAAAAAAGACATCTATCTTTACATTAACTCACCCGGAGGACTGGTTACTTCAGGGTTAGCTATATACGATACTATGCAATATGTGAGACCTGATGTTTCCACTATTTGTATGGGGCAAGCAGCCAGTGCCGCCGCCCTTCTCTTAGCTGCGGGAACTCCGGGGAAAAGATTTAGCTTGCCCAACACCAATATTTTAATTCATCAGCCAATGGGAGGAGCCAGAGGACAGGCTAGCGATGTAGGGATTCAAGCCCGTCAAATTCTAAAGATTAAAGGCAGATTAAATGATATTTTTGTGAAACATACCGGTCAAGCTAAGGAGAAGATTGAAAAAGATACTGATAGAGATTTTTATATGAGTGCCGAAGAAGCCAAAAAATACGGCGTTATCGATGAAGTAATTAAAACAAGGAAATAACATTGGTTGAACAGGGGAAGATAATAAAAATCTCCGGTCCTTTAGTAGTAACTAAAGGTATCCCTCATGCTCGAATGTATGATGTAGTGAGGGTAGGAGAGAAAAGACTGATTGGGGAAATCCTGGAGATAAGAGGCGAGAGAGCATCTATCCAGGTTTATGAGGATACAGGCGGCTTAAAACCTGGAGAACCTGTAGAATCTACCTATCAACCCTTATCCGTAGAGTTAGCCCCTGGAATAATAGGAAATATATACGATGGAATACAGCGTCCTTTAGATCTCATCAAAGCAAAAACAGGAGATTTCATAACCCGTGGGGTAGAGATGGAAGCGGTTGACAGAAAAAAAGAGTGGGAGTTTAAACCAACAGTAAAAATAGGAGAAAAGGTTTCTGGTGGAGATATATTAGGAGTGGTTCAGGAAACAGAGATAATAGAATATCGTCTTCTTGTTCCCCCGGGAATAGAAGGGAGAATAGAGAAAATCCATTCGGGTAGAGCAAAAGTGGAAGATGTAATTGCAGTAATTAAAACAGCAAAGGGGGGGAAGGAGGAAGTATCAATGCTCCAGAAATGGCCGGTAAGAAAGATGAGGCCCTATAAAAAACAGCTGGATCCTGCGCTGCCTCTTATTACCGGGCAAAGGGTTATTGATACATTTTTTCCTATAGCTAAAGGAGGCACAGCTTGCATTCCGGGACCATTTGGAAGTGGCAAAACTGTAATTCAGCATCAGCTATCCAAATGGGCGGATGCGGAAATTATTGTTTTCGTAGGTTGTGGAGAAAGAGGCAATGAGATGACCGATGTCCTGCGGGAATTTCCTGAATTAAAGGACCCTAAAACAGGTAAACCTTTAATGCAGAGAACTATTCTCATTGCTAACACATCTAATATGCCCGTAGCTGCTCGAGAAGCTTCTATTTATACAGGAATAACTTTAGCTGAGTATTATCGGGATATGGGTTATAATGTTGCTTTAATGGCTGATTCTACTTCTCGCTGGGCTGAAGCCTTAAGGGAGATGTCGGGAAGACTTGAAGAGATGCCGGGAGAAGAAGGATATCCAGCTTATCTTCCCTCAAGATTAGCAGAGTTTTATGAAAGAGCAGGAAGAATCATCTGTTTAGGGAAAGATGAGCGGGAGGCGAGTTTAAGCGCTATTGGGGCAGTATCTCCCCCTGGGGGAGACCTCTCTGAACCAGTAACTCAGGCTACCTTGCGGGTAGTTAGAGTATTTTGGGCTCTGATAGCTGAACTTGCCTATCAGCGCCACTTCCCAGCCATCCACTGGCTAAGAAGCTATTCTCTTTATGTAGATAATCTTAAGGAGTATTTTTCTAAAAGAATAGCCTCTGATTGGGTGAAACTGCGAGGTAAAGCTATAGCTCTTTTGCAAAAAGAGGATGAATTAAAGGAGACTGTAAGACTTGTAGGATTAGACGCTTTATCCGATGAAGACAGAATAGCTATGGAAACTGCTCGTTCGGTAAGAGAAGATTTCCTGCAACAGTTTGCCTTTCATGAAATAGATACCTACACTCCCATAAAGAAACAGTATCTAATGTTAAAATTAATTTTAAGTTATTACGATTTATCTCTTGAAGCTTTAAATAACGGAGCTCCTCTGGAAGAGCTCATATCTCTTCCAGTAAGGGAAGATATAGCAAAAGCAAAGTATACCCCCAATGAAGAGATTGAAAATGAGATGAAAAAGATAAGTCAAAATTTAAAAGAAGAGATGAACAAATTGGGAAAAGAAGCGGAGGAGAGAATATGAGAACTAGGGAATATACCTCAGTAAAGGAGCTTACAGGACCCCTTATGTTAATAGATAAAGTCTCCGATGTTTCCTACGAAGAATTAGTAGAGATAGAACTCTCTAATGGAGAAAAAAGGAGGGGAAGAGTATTAGAGGTGACTTCTGAGACAGCGCTGGTGCAACTGTTCGAACGAGCAACAGATTTAGGAGTTAAAGGAGCTCAAATAAAATTTTTAGGCAAGGGTATCCAATTAGGAGTATCTGAAGATATCTTAGGAAGAGTATTTGATGGATGGGGAAGACCCCGAGATGGAGGAGCAGAGATAATCCCGGAAAAAAGAGTGGATATAGAGGGAATACCGATAAACCCTGAGGCTCGTGCTTACCCCGTAGAATTTATTCAAACAGGAACCTCAGCTATTGATGGGCTAAACACTCTTTCCAGGGGGCAGAAATTACCAATCTTTTCCGGAGCAGGCCTCCCTCATGTGCAACTTGCCGCTCAAATAGCCAGACAGGCTAAAGTCTTGAAAAAAGAGGAGGAGTTTGCTGTAGTTTTTGCGGCTATGGGAACGACTTTTGAAGAAGCAAACTTTTTCATCTCGGACTTTGAAAAAAGTGGAGCCATAGAAAAAGTTGTCCTTTTTCTCAATCTTGCTGATGACCCTGTGATTGAGAGAATTGCTACTCCCAGAATGGCTTTAACCTGCGCTGAATATTTAGCTTTTGAAAAAGAGATGCATATCCTCGTTATTTTAACTGATATGACCAACTATGCAGAAGCTCTTCGGGAAATTTCCGCTGCTCGTCGAGAAGTCCCTGGAAGAAGGGGCTATCCCGGCTACCTTTATACCGACTTAGCTACCCTTTACGAGCGTGCTGGTAGAATTAAGGGAAGAGAAGGTTCTATTACCTTAATTCCCATTCTTACAATGCCCGATGATGATAAAACCCATCCTATTCCTGATCTTACCGGCTACATTACTGAAGGGCAGATAATTCTCCAGAGAAACCTTCACCAAAAAGGAATTTATCCTCCTATTAATGTTCTTCCCTCCTTATCCCGTTTAATGGATGAAGGGGTAGGAGAAGGGAAAACTCGAGAAGACCATAGAGAACTCTCCAATCAGCTCTATGCCGCTTATGCTCAAGGAATGGAAATTAGAGAATTAGCTCTGGTTATGGGAGAAGCTACTCTCAGCAAAATGGACAAAAAATATCTCCTGTTCGCTGATAGGTTTGAAGAAGAATTTACTTCTCAAGGAGAAAACGAAAATAGAGAAGTAGAGGAGACATTGAATTTAGGGTGGAAGCTCCTTAAAATAATTCCTACCCCTGAGCTAAAACGAGTAAGAGACGAATATATAGAAAAATATGGAAAAAGAGATAAAAAGAGAGATTAAAAATGTCTCCGGTAGTGCAAATCAATCCCACAAGAATGGAGCTCTTAAAACAGAAACAGAGATTAGGGGTAGCTAAAAGAGCTCACGATTTATTAGAAGATAAAAGGGATAAATTAATCAAGGAGTTTCTTCCTTTAATTAAAGAAGTGCGCACGCTAAGAGAAGAGGTAAGGAAAAATTTAAATAGAATCTATGCTGATTTTCAGTTAGCAAAAATGATAAATTCGGAAAGAGAAATAGAAGAATCTCTTATGTGGCCTACAGTTAAAACAGGAATTGAGATTGAGGGCTACTCCCTTTTAAGAACTCCTCGATTTAAACTGGTAAAAGAAGGAGATATTCTCTGCTACGGATTTTATGAAAGTAACTGGAAACTGGATTCTGCTTTAAACTCTTTCTTCGAACTTCTTCCCTCCTTAATTCAGTTAGCTCAAAAAGAGGGAGAACTGAAACAACTGGCTAAAGAGATAGAACGGACAAGGCGAAGGGTAAATGCCTTGGAGTATATTTTCATTCCCCAGATAGAAGAGGCAGTGGAATATATAACCATGAAATTAGAAGAAAGAGAGAGAGCTCACATTATAAACTTGATGAAGATAAAGGAGATGCTGGAGGGAAGTTAGCTATCAATCTGGCAACTCTTTTTGCTCCCCCTGAACCTCCCATTCTTTGACTGCCAATTTTAGCCATATTATTTAATCGATGAGGGTTGGTAAGAAGTGAACAGACCTCTTTGGCTACAGATTCTGCATTTCTGTCCACTATAGATATAGCTCCTCCTAAAAGCATACGTTGAATATAAAGGAATTTTTTTGTAATTTGAGGACCCCTGCCAGGGAAACTAACCACAGGCTTACCTAAACCTACAGCCTGCTCATTAGCCATCCCGGCCAGACCAATTATTACCTGGGAAGAGTGAACTACATCACCAAATCTTCCCCGGATTATTTTAATAAAAGTTTCTTTATCTGAAGTTAAAGAAGCTACTATCCCTTCCTTTTTTTCAGAAAAGCTATTAAGAGTTAATTTCCAATCAGGCTTTTTGCTCAACTTTTTTAAATCAAGTGAGGGAGAAAGAGAAAGGAGAAAAGCAACTTTTCCTAAAGAGGACATCTCTTGAGCGATTAACTTTACGGTATCCAAAACAACAGTAAAATTATCATAAGCCTCCTTTTTACTTCCGGGAAGGATTCCCACCTTATATCGAGCTTCTCCTATTCCAAAATCTTCATTGGTTATACTTAAGCAGTCCATCATCACATTCCCCAGATAGATAGCATTTATATTAAAATCCTGCAAAGAAGAGGCTGTTTTTTTATCCCGGGGAATAACCAACTGGCAAAGACGCCTGATTAACCACTTCTCTATTCTGTAATGCTCCTTCATTCCTTTTGCATAATCTGACTTAGCTGTAGGAAGAAAGATAATCGGTTTTTTAACAAAAAAAGAGGAGAGAAGAATTAAAAAAACATCTCCTACACAAACTACAAAATCTGTTAATTTCCGCTCACTCCTGAGGATATCTATACACTCTTTAAATACCTTAAGCCAGCCTGCTCTTATATCTTTAACTAAAAGAGAAGGGTTGAGACCTGCAAATCCTCCGCTGGGCATAATTTTTCGAGACCCTAAAACTTTTATATTTAGATGAGCGTAAGCTTTTCCTTCACCAACTAAAGGGAGAGCTTTAATATTTAAAGGATAAGGTAATTTCAACAATTCCTCAATTATCCTTGCGGCGATAGTATCTTCCGCATATCCATTGGATAGAAATAGTATATTTTTCTTATCCATATCAACTCTTTTCTTCTGCGGGAGTCTTTTTAGAAGAGGTGTAGAATCTCATCATCCCGAGCCCTAAACCTATTATTAACCAGAACAGAAGTCCGAGTTGGAAATAATCTACAAAAGTCTCTACTACTCCATGAATCATAGCGCTAAATATAGAAAGAAGACAACCAGCGACTAATCCATTGGCAACAAAAAAGGAGTGCTTTCGCAGGTAATTTATAGAATTACGGAAAAATATCATAATGACCCAGAGAAGCATTCCAAAACCGAGGATGCCTAATTCAGAGAGATAATTAAAGTAAATGCTATGAGCATGGGAATGAGCTGCCCTTATTGTCTGGGGATACTCAGGAGAAATTTTTACATAGGTTCCCAGTCCAGAACCGGTTATCGGATAATCTTTAATTATAGGAAAAACAATATTTTCCCAGGTATAGAGTCTCTGCTCCATATTTCCATATCTATTAGCAATACTGATTAACCAGTCGAAATTAAAGAGGACAAAAAGGAGGAGAATGAGTAAAAAAATTAAACAGAGCTTCCAGTTTTTAATGGCAAAAAGAATCACTAATACAGCAAAGACTGCCATCATACCTCCCAAAGATTTAGTTAAAGGCAAACAGACAAGGCCCAACCCTATAAAAATAGCCGGAAGCACCTTTTTCTTCATACTCTTTTGTATTAAAAGATAAACGAAGGATAAAGGTAAAACAAGGTCCAGATATTTAGCAAATCTGTTGGGATTACCCCAGGTTGAAGTAACTCCTCCTTTGGTAGCCATACTTATATTTAGAAAATACTTATGAAACTCAAATTCAAATTTTGTCAAGAATTGAATAATACCAAAGCCTGCCACTACTATCCCTGATAATATAATCACCTGTAATATTTTTTCTACTCTTACACTATTCCCTACACTATCAATCATTAATAAACAGATAAAGGGATAAAAAAGGTAAAGCCCGAAACAACCGAGACTAAAAAGTTTATCCACAGAAAAAATAACAGAAAGCAGTATGGCAAAGGTCAAACCCAGCAAAGCAACTCCAAAAATTTTAGGCTTAACACCCAAAAATCCCCTCAACTTTACCTTATGTAACCAGTAAACTAAAGCAATAATCATAGCAAGATAAGCTAAAGGAGTAAAAAAGGGCAAAAAGAAGATAAAGATTAAAACACTCCTCTCTATTGCCCGATCAACTTTTCTCTCCTTTTTGATATAATCTTCCATTATTATTTACTTACCTGTTTTTTTTATTTCTTCTCTAAATCCTTGAAGATAATAGTGGCAGGTAGTCAATCTTACAAGTGAGTCACATAACCAGCCTATTTTATGTTTTTGCGCAAATTCAAGAAGTTTTTTTCCGCTTTCCTTCTCATCAACCCATTTGCCTATAAAAGCAAAAGCGAAGAGAGGATTG
The DNA here is from genome assembly GCA_034659655.1 of Candidatus Aerophobota bacterium. Lineage (GTDB taxonomy): Bacteria > Aerophobota > Aerophobia > Aerophobales > JAGGXI01 > JAGGXI01. The sequence continues at coordinate 12,868 of JAYEHT010000201.1, forward strand.
CATTGAGTAGCCAATTTTACTTTAAACTCAGGGTATTTCTTATAATATAATGCTCCACTTATTCCCCGCCTCTTCTCTTTCTCGCAAAGATAATTTAAATTAAAATAACCCTTCTTCTTATAATGATACCCGAGAGCACTTCGATTTTTTTTCCTCTTTAATCCCCTTTTAATCAATCTATAGCCCAACTCTATGTCCTGCCAGCCGTAAACTGAAAAACTCTCATCAAATAATCCTACCTCTAATAAAAATTTCTTTCTTATAGAGACATTAGCTGTATCAAAAGGAGAGAAAGAAATGTCAAAAACCCCCTTCCTCTTTTTACCCACCTCATCAAGAGAAGATATTTGAATCAGCTCCCCGTTAACGATAACATCTCCATACTTTTTATGATAATTTAGATGCTGTTCAATAAAATCAGAGAGAACTATCACATCGCTATCTACAAAGATAATAAATTCTCCTTCTGCTTTTTTTACTCCCCTATTTCTTGTTTTCGGAGCCCCCATCCTCTGTTTATTCCTTAAATATTTTACTTTACAAGGAGAAAATAAAGAGCTTATCATCTGTTCCGTTCCATCGGTGGAGCCATCATCAACTAAAACTATCTCATATTTATCCTGGGGATAGCTTTGATTAAAAAGAGCGGTAAGAACCTCTTTTAATATCTCTTTCCGATTATACGAAGGAATAACTATGCTCGCTTTAATCATCTTTTTCATTTTTCTCAAAGAAGACTTCGGGCATTCCCTTCCGTCGCTGTATATCCGCTTTGAATTACTCTACTCATCTCCTTAGCTACGGGGAAAGCTTGAACTCGTCGCAGAGCTCCTCAAACAGCAAGTCTTTCTCCTTTTCCTCAACTCGGAGATTCGTTAAGGTAGCTCCTATAAGGCTCCTTCAGGGAAATGCCCTCAGTAGCGGATTATAGATATAATTTCCTATGTAGATCAAGATTATATTTCTTCAAACCTTTCCTTAACCCTTTAGCATAAGCATGTACTAAATAAAACTTTATTAATAAATTTGAAAAAAGGTTAGCTTTCTCAGGAAAAGAGCTTTTACTTAAATTTCTATCCATCCAATCTTTAAAAAAGATTAGCTTATCGTACCAGAGATAGCGAAATCTTACTTCTCGTTTTATGCTTCTTAAGGGGTGTTTCTTGTAATAAAGCACAGCATTTACACCTCTATCATCTGCTTTCTTGTAAAGCTCGTTAAAATTATTTATAGCTTTCCCCTTTATATGGAAAGCATAAGCTTTTCTATTTTTTATTCTTCTCAACCCTATCTGTTTAAGCCTAAATCCCAGCTCTCTATCAAACCAGCCAAAGCCCCTGCCAAAATCCTCATCAAATAATCCCACTTTAATTAAATTCTCTTTTCGACAGGAGGTATTGGCAGTAATAAATGAAGCTCCAAAAAAATCAAAAAAAGCAAGAAGCTTTCCCCATTTATTATTAAATACGCCCTCTATTCTCTGAGTATTTATAGCTGGTCCGTCAACTATTATATTCTCATATTTTTTATGAAACCTCATATGCTCACTAATAAATTGAGGAGGAACTAAAATATCTGAATCAATAAAGATTATCACGTTTCCCTCAGCTTTACTAATTCCAAAATTTCTGGCCTTGCTCGGCCCCTCTCTTCTATTATGTTGTAGATATTTCAATCTGCAGGGAGAGGTTTTCTCTTTTACCATCTTTTCCGTTCCATCGGTGGAGCCGTCATCAACAACAACAATCTCATATTTATCTTCAGGATAATTCTGGCAAAACAGACACTCAACTGATTTTTCCAACAAAATCTTTCTATTATAAGTAGCAATAACTACACTTACATCCATGGAAGTAATCTAACCTTATATTTCCGCATACCTTCTTTTAAACCCTTACTATAAGCATAACTTGATTTCCACCTTACAAGTAGATTTAACAAGAACTTATTATTATTTTTCCCTGCCGATGAAAGCATTTTTTCCCCAAAATCGTTATCTATCCACCAGATAAATTTGCTAAAAAGAAGAGTATGTGTTCTTATGCCAAGCTTTACCTTTAAACTGGGATGTTTTTTATAGTAGAGGACCGCATTTACCCCTCGCTCCCTTATTCTTTCACATAAAGAAGGAATATCTGAAAAATTTCTTTTTCTCTTATAATGATAAACTATAGCTCCTACATCCCTTTTTACTTTAAGTCCTAATTTCTTAAGTCTTAGTCCCAATTCCCAATCATGCCATCCATAACCTTCAAACTCCTCATTAAATCCACCCACTTTAAGCAAAATTTCTCTTTTAACCGAAAGATTAGAGGTGATAAGCGAAGGTCCTGACCAGGCAAGTGACTCTCTAAATTTACTCCTTCTTATATCACTAAATACATCTTTAAGCTTATCTGTTGTCACTGTAGGTCCGCTAACCACCACATCTCCAAATCTGGAATGAAATTTTATATGCTCCTTTATAAAATCAGCAGGAGCAAAAATATCTGAATCAACGAAAACTATTATCTTTCCACGAGCATTTTTAATCCCCAAATTTCGAGCAATATGAGGCCCTCTTCGATTCTGATGGAGATACACTAATCTACAAGGGGGGGTGAGAGAATTTATCATTTCTTTAGTTCCATCGGTTGAGCCATCGTCAACGAGGATAATTTCATATCGATTTTTAGGGTAATTTTGTTGAAAGAGAAACTCAAGTGCTTTTCTCAACACATCTTTTCTATTATAGGTAGGAATAATAATACTTACCTCTATTCTCTCCATCTTTTACCTACTATACCTTGGTAAATTTGCTCTATTTCAAGTTTTAAATTGGTTTTCGTACAATCTTGCGTATAGTCCATTTTTAGCCATAAGTCCCTCGTGAGATCCCACCTCTTCCACTTTTCCTCCTTTAAGAACAACTATCTTATCCGCACCCAAAATGGTAGATAATCTGTGAGCAATGATAATGGTGGTTTTATTCCTCATCAACTTTTCCAAAGCTTCCTGAATTAAGACCTCAGCCTCTGCATCTACAGCAGAGGTAGCTTCATCAAGGATAAGTATACGGGGATCTCTAAGAATAGCTCTGGCAATGGCAATACGTTGCCTTTCTCCTCCGGATAACTTTACCCCTCTCTCGCCTACCTGCGTTTCATATCCATCAGGTAAGGAACTAATAAAATCGTGAGCATTAGCTTTCTTTGCTGCCTCTACAATCTCTTCATTGGTTGCCTCCATTTTACTATAAGCGATATTATCTCTTATGCTACCGCCAAAAAGTATAGTCTCTTGAGGAACAATTCCTATCTGCTCTCTTAAAGAAGTTAGTTTCACCTTTCTAATCTCTTGCCCATCTACAGCTACCTTTCCCGAAGTAGGGTCATAAAAACGGGGAATAAGGCTAACCAGAGTGGTTTTACCCACTCCACTCGGCCCCACCAGAGCAATTCTTTCGCCAGGCCTTAAATCTAAATTAATGTTCTCTAAAACTAACTCCTTATCATTATAACTAAAGGAAACATCTTCAAATTTTATATATCCTTTTACAGGAAGCATTTCTACTGCTGAAGGGAGCTCTTTTATCTCTGGCTCAATATCGAGAATCTCAAAGATTCGGGCTGCGGAAGCTAATCCTCGCTCATAATGACTGTAATTTCTACTTATCTGATTTAGTGGATTGACAGCTAATCCTACATATCCCAGAAAAGCAACCAGTTCTCCGATACTTAGAACCCCTCCTATTACCTCCCTCGCTCCATACCATAAGATTACTACCAAACCGAGAGTAGTCAAAATCTCTACTATAGGGGGGAGCATAGCCACTTGCTGGGCTCTCTTCATACCTAAACGTAAGTTTATTATATTCTGCTCCTCAAATTTTTTTATCTCCTGGTCTTCGGTAGCAAACGACTTTATTACTTCAATACCTCCTATAGTCTCCTGAAGAATGGAAGAAACATCTGCCATTTTAGCTTGAACTGAGGTACTAAACTTTTTCACACGAGAACCAATTCGGTTAATAGTAAAGAGCAAAAAGGGGAAGACAGCTAAAACACAAAGAGATAGCTTCCAGTCTATATAGAAGAGAAATGCCAGAACTCCTACCATAATTAAAAAATTCAAAAATAACCTAATCATGCGGTTAGCAATAACTTCCTGGAGCACGTTCACATCGTCCACCACCCGGGACATAATCTCTCCGGTGCGCCTCTTTTTATAAAAACTCAGGGAAAGCTTCTGCAGATGTTGAAATATTTGATTGCGCATATCTGTAACTACTTTATAGCCAATAAATGAGCTTAAGTAAGTCTGAAGATAGTAAAAGACCCCTTTTATGGCTATCGCTGCCACAATTCCAAGGGCAACTAAATTTAGTAAAAAAAGATTTTTTTCTATGATAACCTTATCAATCAAACCTTTTCCTAAAAACCAGGGAATTGCTAAGGTGCATAAGGTTACAAAGACTGCGCAAACTACGGTTAAAATTAAAATTTTTATATAAGAACGAAGATACCTCATTAATCGATATTGTGTATTCATAAATTAGCTCCCATTTTTTAGCCCAAGCAATGCCAGAGGTAATAGTTAGCTTTCCTAAAAGAGTGAATGTGAATAGTAGATTAGCTTCTATAAAGCTTAGACCTCCCTCTTTTCAGGAAATCTTGCCTATTACAATGTCTCAATATTTTTTAGGAAATCTTGCCTATTACAAAAGAATAAGCCATTTCTTTTTTTTAGTCAAGTCCTCCTGAATTTACACTTATATTATACTACCAATTCAGTTATTGTAAAATCTATGGAAGGATAATTTATTCAGCTCTTTCTCAGAAATACTGGTTACAATCTCAACCAATATTTTGAACTAAACTACCGTGATCGGTCAATATATAATTATAGGTTTTAAGGAAGTTTTGCAAGAAGGTTGACTAATAAATTTATTTCATTAAAACTAAATTCTGGAGTAGATGATCTCGGAGGAAATTTCAATGGTCAAAGAAAAAGTAAATGTACTTTTAAAATATTATCTTAGTATAAGCGGGACTAAACATTTACATTATGGATACTGGGAGAAAGGAGAAGAGCCTACAATGAAAAATGTTCGTCTAGCACAAGAGAGATATTCGGATCATCTCATCTCCTTCATTCCTTCCGGAACTGCTAAAATACTGGATGTAGGGTGTGGAGTAGGGGGGGAATACTTTAAAATTGATGGAAAAAGGATATCAGGTTGTAGCTCTTTCCCCGGATTCTTATCAGTGCAGAGTATTTGAAAAAAATACTCAAGGCAAGGTTCCTTTCTATCTGAGTATCTTCGAGGAATTTAAATCTCAGGAGAAATTTGACCTGGTATTAATGAGTGAAAGTTGTCAGTATATAAGTATTGAGAAGGGCCTAAGGAGATGTAGAGAAATTCTTCGTCCAGGGGGTTATCTTTTGGTAGCTGATTACTTTAAGGTTAAAAGATTGGATGAGAAAGATATACCCATCTCCGGGCACTCTCTCGAAGAATATCTGAAAAAAGTAAAGAGAGCAGGATTTAAAATGATAAATTCCGAAGATATTACTTCTCGAGTTTCCCCTACTCTGGATTTTGGAAAAGAGTTTCTTGAAGATTGCGTAATGCCTAGTTTAAAAATAATAGTTTTTACAATAAAGGTATACGTTCCCCATCTTTACACTTTAGGTAATTTTTTTCTCGGAAAAATCGTTCGAAGAAGGGTTGATAAGGAATTTGAAGGAATATTTGATTCTAAATTATTTGCCAGACATAGAAAGTATATGATATACCTTTTTCAACTAAGAAGTTGAGAAACACAATACAAAATTTTGGGGAATGATTAGCTTCATAGCTAGTTTTTGACATTACCTTAGTTTATTCAATATTATTTCGGCTAATTTGTCAGATGAGTTATGAGGAGGAAACAGTTCTTTAAGCTGAGCAGATATTCTGTGAAGAGAGTCTGTATCTTTTAATAACTCTATTGCCTCTTTAGCTACATCTTCTGCCTGAACTACCCCCCTTACCTCAGGAACAATCTTTTTCCCTGCGTATCTATTGGGAGCAGCAGTAAATTTAACATTCTTATTATATTTTCTCACTATCAACCTTTTAATAGAGGTTCCCACGAGAGGAACACTCCCTATCAATCCTGGCAAACCATCAAGAGGTATTGCCTCAGGCTTATTTAAAGGAACAGTCACCACCATAGGTACACCCAAAAAAGAGAGCTCTCCCGTATTGGTACCAGGAATAGTAATGGCTATTGTAGACATACTCATTACTTCATACTGATTTTCTTTAATTACCAAAACTTTTAAACCTGATTCTGTAATCAGCTTCCATTGATCTTCCTCTTTTTTCAATTTAGCAGGGTTTACCGGAAATACCTTACTTAACTTATCTTTGGTTAAATTTGTTAATTCTTCTTTACCAACAAAGGGAGATAAGATTAAAAAGAATTGAATTTTAGGAAATTTCTCTTTAATTAACTCGCACACCCTCAAAAAAAGGGGCGTCATATACCGCACTATCCAGGGTCTACTTCCCGGGAAAATAGATACAGATAAAGAATCAGGATTGATGTGTAAAAATTGAGACAGTTTTTCTTTAGACACCAACGGCTGGACTGCATCCTTTACTAAATCACCCACGACAACAACTTTTTCTGATCTTGCACCTTTCTCTATAAATTTTTCCCTTATCTTGTTATTAAGAACCATAAATCTCTTAAAGAATCTTTTATATCTTAATCTATGAGTATAAGCCATTGCTGGAAAACCCAATCGTTTAGAGAGAAATAAAGCATACAGGGGGTCTCCTCCTAAAAAGAGGACAACTCCCCTGCGAGAAGCACTTAAATGAAGTTCAGGGGGTTTAAGATTTAAAAAGAGATACTTAAAATACTCGCCTTTGCTCATTACATAATCTACTTCAGGAAAACTTTCTGCAACTTCTTTTTCCATTCCACTCGCATATTGGCAAGGAGTTATTACTACTACTATTTTTATCCCAGAAGTTTTCTTCTTTAAACTTCCTACTAAAGGCTTTACCCAACCTACCAATTCCCCTGGACTATTTGTCACTATAAAAACATAATTCATCTTTTAAAAAACCTTACATCTTTAATTTTCTTGCCAGCCAATTCCGCTCAATTTTCATAGAACCAGAGGGGCAAACTTCAGTGCAACAGAAACATCTAATGCATCTTTTCTGACTTATTACAGGGTAGCCATGATTCTCCATTTTTATCGCCTTTACCGGGCAGGCTTCAGCGCAATCCCCACATCTTTCGCAATTTTCCTCATCAACGCCGGGAGTAACCTTTAAAAGAAGAGAGGCCGTTGGCCTAAGAACATAAAAGACAAAAGAAGGCACCCTTTTTAATAAAGTATTAAGATTGGAGACTAATTCAAAATCCTCTACTTTTGCTTCATTCAGAGGAACCCCTTTGATTTCTATCTCCTCAAGTTTTCCCACCCCCAATCCTCTTTTAGCCGCTGTTTTTGTAATCTCAATATCAAAAGGATGATAACCAATAATATTTGAGGCTACAGCATCCAGAGCTACAAGATCTTTACCTGCTAAAATTAGCCCTACTTTATAGGGAGAGCCACAGATGGGACCGTCTCCCTCCATGCCCACAACTCCATCCATAATAGCGAGCGAGGGTTTAACTACCGAAAAGATATCTACCATCAGTTCAGCAAAATCTCGCGGGCGAGGAGCTAACGCATGAAGCTCCTTTTTCCTAAATCCGGGAATAGTCCCATATAAATTCTTGATTGCTCCTGTAAAAAGAGTAAAACTATGCGTCTTCAGTTTGGGAAGAGAGATTACCACATCCGCATCTAAAACTTCTTTAGCTATATGTAAAACTGGTATCCTCTTATTAGTTAAATTATCAATCTCTTTAACTTCTCTAAAATTGATTACCTCTGCTCCCTCCTCCTCGGCAGCTCTTCTAAAGCCTGTTTTCTGCCATGCGCATTCGATACGCCGATAAGCAACGCCAGGAGCATCTCCCACTAACGGTTCTCCTCCCATCTCTTTAACCATCCTGATTACTGCTCTAAGGATAGAGGGATGAGTGGTGGCTGCTTTTTCAGGAAAATCGGAGTTTATCATATTTACTTTAAGAAGCACCCTCTTCTTGGGCTTTATAATCTCATCTATTCCCCCTATTAATTGTAAGCTTTCTCTCACCGTATCATCTACTTCCTTTTGCTGATAACTATTACATCTTACAATAGAGACCTTGCTCAAATTTAAGGCTCCTTTAAGATACTACCTCTAAAACCACTTTTGCTGCTCGGTCTATAACTCCAGGCCTTCCCAATTTTTTAACCACCTTCTTTAACTCCATTCTCATTTTCCCCAATTTTTGAGGATGGTTAACTAATTCCAGAACAAGATTACTTAATCTATCGGGCTTTGCCTGAAATTGCAGTAATTCGGGAACAATCATTTTATTAGCTAATATATTAGGAAGACCTATGTAAGGCAATTTTACCAGAATTTTTCCTATAAGCCAGGTGCTTAAAAATGTCTTATAGACAATAATCATGGGAGTACCCAGGCAACTTGCCTCCAATGTGGCAGTCCCCGAAGAGATAATAAGAAGATGAGAAACATTCATCATATCATACACACCATCGGTTACAATTTTAACAGGAACCTCACTTTTATTAACCATCCTCATAATTTTATCTTTAAAAACAGAGGAGGGGAGAGGAAGCAAAAATTGAATATTCTTCAATCTCCTACTTACTTTCCCGGCAGTAGTTAACATTAAGGGAAGAAGACTATTTATCTCCTGCTCCCGGCTTCCGGGAAGAAGTCCAATTATAAATCCACGAGAGTTAAGGTTAAATTTACGGAAAGACTCTTCCTTGCTCATAGTTGGCCTGGCAATATCCAAGAAAGGATGTCCCACAAAGCTCACCCTTGCTCCACATTCTCGATAGATTTCAGCTTCAAAGGGGAAAATAGCAATAACCCTCTCCAATTCTCTGGCTACTCTTTTCCCTTTACGGTCAGGCCAGGCCCAAATAGGAGGAGCAACATAATAGACTGTAGGAATACCAAATTTTTTGGATATCCGGGCAATGCTTAAATTAAAATCTCGGCTATCTATAAGGATTAAAAGAGAGGGTCTCTCCTTTGAAAGAATCTTTTTCATCATCGACCTTATCTTTAAAAAAGAGGGATAATACTTTACCCCTTCTAAAAGACCTATTGTTCCCAGATGTACAGTAAAAGACCTCACATCCACCCCTGCTCTCTGCATCCTCTCTCCCCCGATACCCACAAATTTAACATAAGGATTTATTCTTTTAATAGCTTTAACTAAATTTGCGGCGTGGATATCACCGGAAACCTCTGTTGCTGAGATTAGAATCTTTAACTCTGGCATCTATCTCCCCTTACCCTCATATTATCAATCAATCTCACTTTTCCTATCTTTACAGCGAGAGCAATGAGAACTTCTCCTTCTATATTTTGTACCTCTTCCATATTATCTGGGTCAACAATAGCAATATAATCTATTTTAGCTAAAGGCTCTTTCTCTATCAACTTCCTCATCTTAAGAATAATTTGGGAAGATTCTCTCTCTCCTCTGAGAATCCACTTCTTTGCTTTCTTAAGAGATCTATAAAGTAGAGTAGCCGCCTCTCTCTCCTCTTCATTAAAATAGGAATTACGAGAGCTTACCGCCAGTCCATCTTTTTCTCTTACTGTAGGAAGAGTTACAATTTTAACATCCATATTTAAATCTCTTACCATCTTTTTAATTATTAAAGTCTGCTGATAATCCTTCTCTCCGAAATAGGCATAATCAGGACTGGTTATATTAAAGAGTTTTACAACTACTGTAGCTACTCCCCTGAAGTGAGAAGGGCGAGAAGCTCCCTCTAAGATGGAAGACAATCTCCCTTCTACATTGATAAAAGTAGAGTAACCTTGAGGATAGATCTTCCCTAGAAAGGGGACAAAGATTACATCCACTCCTTCTTTGGAGCTCAATTTTTTATCTCTTTCTAAATCTCGAGGATAGGTGCGATAATCCTCCGCTGGTCCAAATTGGGCAGGATTAACAAAAATACTCGCCACCACTTCATTACATTCTTCTTTAGCTTTTCTAATTAAAGAGAGGTGTCCTTTATGAAGGTATCCCATCGTGGGAACGAGAGCTATAATTTTCTTACCTTTTATTCTCCTTATATAATCCTTCATCTCATTAATTTCTCTAATCAACTTCATTATTTAAACCACCGAGAGGCTTTCTCTTTTTCTTCTTTCTTAACTAATTTTTCTGAAATCCTCTTTATATTTTTCTGGCAGGTCTCCCTTATCCCAGGATTATCTTCCCCCTGTGTAAGAAGAACATATCTCCATTGAAGAATCGATTTTTTTAGCTGTCCATTTTTCTCATAGGCAAAAGCTAAGATCCTCTCCAATATAGGAGGATAATCCTCTAAAGCAATAGCCTGTTTTATACCTTCTATAGCCTTCTCGTATTCATAAGTTTTAAAAAGCCTTAGCATGAAGTCTCGATAGAGGCGGAGCTCAAAAGCATAAGGATTATTTCTAATCCCCTCATCTAAAAAAGAGATTGCTTCATTTACATACCCTGCATCCTCCATCACTAAAGCTCCAAAAGAGTAGCCAGCTACAAAATGAGGACTCAATTTTCCCATGGCCCGCAGCAGAGGATAACTCCTTTTATATCTCTCCTCTTTTGTCCGGCCCCTCCCACCAAAATGTTGTATAACCTGTAAAAAGAAGAGGTCAGATAAAGCCTCTTTAAATCCTAAACCTGCTATCACTCCTCCTGAGATTGCTTCTTTTGGATGAGATTCACCTAGATACCGAATAACCTCTCCTGAATAAAGAATCGGCTTCTCTGAATTCATATGATTTTCCAATTCTATTTTGCTCAGGAAAAGGAAAACAATTAGAAGAATCAAAAGCAGTGGTGTCCACTTCTCTATAGATTTACGGAAAAATTTTGTAAATATCATCTCTACTCTTTATCCTGTAAAAAACAATTAATACTCCACCACAGAATTAAGAATCTCCCAGAAATCAGGAAAAGAGGTGGCAATGCACTCTACATCTGATATCCTGACTCCTCCCTCGGCAGCTAAACCGGCCACTGCCAGAGCCATACCCATTCTATGGTCTCCCCAGCTTTTGCATTCTGCTCCCTTTAAACCCTTTTTCCCTTTAATTATCATCCCATCATCTTCTTCCTCAATATCCGCTCCTAGCTTCCTTAATTCTTTAACTACTGCCTTAATTCTATCTGTCTCCTTAACCCGAAGCTCCTGAGCATCTTTAATTACAGTCTCCCCTTGAACAAAACAACCAACCACAGCTAATATAGGAATCTCATCAATTAAACGGGGAATCATTTCTCCATCTATGGTAATTCCCTTTAACTCATTCTTTCCCCTTACCTCTAAGTCTCCTACTTCCTCCTCGTATACTCTCTTTAGATTAGCAACTCTTATATCCGCTCCCATTTTAAGGAGGACATTAATAAATCCTCTGCGGGTAGGATTTAAACCAACATTTAAAATCTTAACCTTTGAGCCTTTTAAAATAGCTGCTCCACCTATAAAAAGAGAAGCCGCTGAAATATCCCCGGGAACTACTATATCTCTTCCCGAAAATTGAGCTCCTCCTTCTAAACTTACTCTCAAATTACCTACTTTAATCTTAACTCCTAAAAACTTGAGCATTCTTTCAGTATGGTCGCGGGAGAGATAGGGCTCCCTGACAACAGTCTTTCCTTTAGCATTTAACCCTGCTAAAAGCAAGCAGGACTTAACTTGAGCAGAAGGAATGGGAGAAAAATAATCAATCCCTTTCAGCCTTCTTCCCACAATGGTTAAAGGTGGAAATTGACCATTCTCCCTGCCAAAGATAAAAGCTCCCATTCTCCTTAAGGGCTCTGTCACTCTTCTCATAGGTCTCTTTTGCAGGTATTTATCCCCGGAAAGAACAGAGTAAAAGTCTCGTCCGGCTAATAATCCAGACAGTAACCTCATCGTTGTCCCGGAATTCTCACAATTAAGAATATCTTCCGGTTCCTTTAATCCAGAAAGCCCTCTCCCCCAAACAACTATTCCATCCTCTCTTTCTTCAATTTCTATCCCCATCAGCTTCAAATTATTTAAAGTAGCTAAACAATCCCTCCCTTTTTGTAATCCTTTAATAACCGATTTTCCCTGGGCAATAGAAGATAGAATCAAGGCTCGATGGGATATAGATTTATCCCCGGGGAGGGTAATCTCTCCCTTTAAACACCTTGCCGACCTCACAAAGATAAAGCTCTTCTCCATTTACAACCTTCTTCCTACGGCTTCAGCAATAAGTTTTATTTCCTTCATTAATCTCTGAAAATCTAAAGGAAGTATTGATTGAAAACCATCGGATAAAGCCTCTTCCGGTTTGGGATGAACCTCAACCATTAAACCATCCGCCCCGGCAGCTATAGCTGCCCTGGATAGAGGGAGTATGAGCTCTCTTTTACCTGTACCATGGCTTGGATCAACAAGAACAGGAAGATGAGTTAAAATCTTAATTTGAGAGACAGCAGAAATATCCAGAGTAAAACGGGTAGAATCCTCAAATGTTCTTATCCCCCTCTCGCAAAGTATGACCCGGGAATTTCCTCCGGAAAGAATATACTCTGCAGACATCAAAAGTTCTTTCACTGTAGAGGCCATTCCTCGCTTAAGCAACACAGGCTTCTCAGTCTTTCCCACCTCTTTTAAAAGATTAAAATTCTGCATATTCCGTGCCCCAATCTGAATAATATCCGCATATTCGGACACCAGCTCCATCTGTTTTGCATCCATTACTTCTGTAACCACAGGAAGTTTCGTTAATTTACCTACCTCTGCTAAATATTTTAGCCCCTTCTCGCCCAGACCCTGGAAAGAGTAAGGAGAAGTTCGTGGTTTAAAAGCACCTCCCCGCAAGATTTTTGCTCCGGATTTTTTTACTTCTAAAGCCACTTTCGAAAGCATCTCCCTATTTTCTACAGAACAAGGGCCACCAATAACTACAATCTCCTTATCTCCGAGCTTCACATCTTTCACTTTGATAACAGTGTTTTTTTTCTTAAACTCTCTACTGACTAATTTATAGGGCTTGGAGATAGGGGTAATAGACTCCACAACAAACATTGGCTCAAAAATCTCTTGAGTTAAAATAGCATTCTCACCAATTACCCCAATAATTGTTCTCTCTTTTCCCTTTGAGATATGGGGAGTAAACCCTAAATCCTTAATCTTTTGAACAACCTCCTCCATTCCCTTTTTTGTAGTACCTGGTTTTAAAGTGATAATCATTTTATCTCCTTCTCCTTTGGATAAGAACCTAAAATTTTTAAGAAAAGGCACTGCTCCTCAAGCTCAGCTAAAGCTTTTTTTACTTTATCATTATCTTTATGACCAATAAAATCAACAAAAAAGACATACTCCCAGGGCTTTTTCTTTGTGGGTCGAGATTCAATTTTAGTTAAATTAAGTTGATACCTGCGAAAAGGAGCCAGCATATCATAAAGGGCACCCACTCTATCTTTAATGGAAAAAATGATAGAAGTCTTATCATCTCCGCTCTTTTCTGCATAATCTCTTCCTATAACAAAAAAACGGGTATAATTACTTGCTCTATCTTCAATATGAGAAGCTAAGATCTTCAGATTATATAAAGAGGCGGCAGTATCTGAAGCAATGGCAGCGGAGAGGGACTGCTCGGAAGCTATTTGAGCAGCTTTAGCTGTGCTCTCCACTTCAATAAGGTTTACGGAAGGTAAATTTTCCTCTAACCACCTATCGCATTGAGCCAGAGCCTGAGGGTGAGAATAGACCTTTTTCACTTTCTCTAACCTTCCTTTTCCTAAAAGGTAATGGGATATTTCCAGCATAATCTCCGCATAAATCTTCAAATCCGAATCTAAAAACATATCCAGGGTATAAGTGACTACCCCTTCCATTGAATTCTCTACAGGCACAACCCCGAAATCAGCCTCCTTTTTTTCTACCTCACTAAAGACCCGGGTAATATTTTTCTGAGGAAGTAAATCTACTCCCTTACCAAAGCTCTTAATCGCCGCCAAATGAGTAAAGGTAGCTGAGGGACCTAAATAAGCAACTTTTAATTTCTTCTCCAGGGAGAGAGAGGTCTTCAGAATAAGATGGACAATCTCTGCTAAATCCTTATCGGGTAAAGGTCCCTTATTCTCCTTTAATAAATTATCTAAGATTTTTCTTTCTCTTGCTGGTGAATAATAACTTTTTCCGCTTTTTCTTTTTATTCTGGCAATTTCTAAAACTCTCTTTGCTCGTTCATTTAATATCTTCACCAACTTTAAATCGAGAGTATCGATCTCCTGCCGTAAATTTTTCAACCCCATCTCAATCTCTCCTTTCTTTTAAAATCTCTACGGATGCTCTTAAAGCGAGAAGATAGCTTTGAGGGCCGAAACCGGTTATCTGTCCCACACACACTTCTGCTATTAAAGAATTTCTTCGAAAAGACTCTCTTTTATAAATATTGGAAAGGTGAACCTCCACCGCAGGAATCTCCACTCCTGCTATAGCATCCCTTATAGCAATGCTCGTATGAGTGTAAGCGGCAGCGTTAATTATTAATGCATCTGCCCAATCCCTATTCTTCCCGATAAAAGAGACAATTTCTCCTTCATTATTTGACTGCTTTATTTTTACCTCGCAATTTAGCTCTTTTGCCTCTTTTTCAATCATCTGATTAATTTGATTAAGAGTAGCTTCTCCATAGATATCTTTCTCTCTTCTTCCAAGTAAGTTGAGATTTGGCCCGTGAATTATCAGGATATGTCTCATTTTTTATAATCCTTTTCTTTTTAACCTCCACTATTCAAACTAACCTTCTAATCTTGGGTAGGGGAGGCTTTAGCCTCCCTTTTATTCATAAAAAACAGCACCATACCTGTTCTTATAGTACATTGCACTTGAAAACTTATAATTTTCTGCTCTCTCAGCCAATCCTACTTTTACAGGGTTATAATGAATATAGTTGAATTTCTTTTTAAATTTATCCTCTGAAAAGAGCGTTAAATCGTAAAATCCTTTTTGCCAAAATTTTCCTTTATTGATAGCTTTTGAACTTCTTCCTTTTATCATCTGCATAATCTTTGAAATTCCATCCTTCACAGGTTTTAAAAGAATATGAAGATGATCTGGCATTATTACATAAGCAATTAACACAAAATAACCTTCTCTTGTCAATTCTTTGATAGTTCCATCAATTAATTTCATCTCTGATCTATTAAAGGTACGACCAATATTAGCTATTCGGGTACTCACAAAATAAATCATTCCATCAATTTCGAAATGCGGTGGCTGAGCCATAGCCCTTTCTCCAGAAGAGGGCGACTAAAGTCGCCCCTACCCCCCTACGAAGTTGTCCTTATTTCTTGGTAGAGGAGGCTTTAGCCTCCCTTTAAAGAACGCTCTTTATTATACGAGGAGGAACATCTCCTGTAAGAAATACCTCTCCTATATCCTTAGGCAATACAAAATGAATTCTTTCTCCCTTCCTTTTCTTATCTCTATAAAGAGCTCTCCAGAGTCTATTTTTATCTAATCCTCTTACTTCTGTAGGCAAACCAAAATCTTTTAAAAGCTTCTTCAGGCGAAAAAGCTTATCCTGAGAAAAAATTCCCATCTTTACAGCAATCTTCCCCGCAGCTACCATTCCTACAGATACAGCTTCACCATGGGTATACCTCTTATATTCGGTAACTACCTCTATAGCGTGCCCTATGGTATGCCCAAAATTTAAAAATTCCCTTCCCTTTCTCTCTTCCCTCTCATCTTTTTCTACTATACGAGCTTTATTCCTCGCCGCCCTGGTTATTATAAACTGAAGAGAGTCCTCATCTAATCTCTTTATGCAGGATAAATTTTTCTCTAAATAAAGAAAAAGCTCTTTATCCTTTATTATCCCATATTTTACTACCTCAGCTAACCCTCCTTTAACTTCTCGCAAGGGGAGCGTCTTTAAAACCTTCTGATTCATATAGACAAACATCGGTTGATAAAAAGAGCCTACTAAATTTTTTCCTTCAGGCAGATTTACTGCTGTTTTCCCCCCTATGCTGGCATCAACCTGAGCAAGAAGAGTGGTGGGAAAAGAGATAAAATTTATCCCCCTCAGGTAAGTAGAAGCTACAAATCCTGCTAAATCCCCTATAACTCCTCCTCCGAGAGCAAGTATAGTAGAATAGCGATCTAAGTTATGTTGAATACACCAATTATACAATTTTAACGCCTGAGATAATGATTTATATCTTTCCCCCTGGGGAACCTTAGCTAAAAAGACATTAAAACCAGAACTCTCAAGACTATTTTTTACTTTCTCTCCGTATAATCCATAAACCTTTCCATTGCTGACAATTAAAACCCTTTCTCCTCTATTAAAATCGGAAGCTATTTTTCCTATATTATCTATCTTCCCCCCTATATATACCGGATAACTCCGTTTATCAAGGTTAACGGTAATTATATTCATCTTTTAAAGCTCTCAATATCTTCTCGGCTACTTCTTCAGGGGATAAATTGGATGTCTCTATTTTTAAATCCGCCTTTTCATAGTAAGGCTTACGTATCTCCAAAAGTTCCTCAATCTTCTCTTTTCTATTTTCGCCCTTTAATAAAGGACGAGTATTCTCTTTAGATGCCCTCTTTAAAATTATCTCCGACCTTGCCCAGAGACATATAATAATTCCCTTACTTTTTAAGGCACTTAAATTCTCTTTTCTTAAAACTGCTCCTCCGCCCGTGGAGATAACATAATTATCCCATCTTGAAACCTCGCTGATTATCTGGCTCTCTTTTTGACGAAAATACCCCTCTCCCTCTACTTCAAATATCTCAAAAATTTTCTTCTTTTCTCTTTTTTCAATCACTTCATCTATATCTACATAATTCATTTTCAATTCCTGAGCTAATATCTTACCTGCTACACTTTTACCCGTACCCATAAAACCGGTTAGCACAATATTCATATATTCTCTATCTGCTCTAAGTAACTAGCATAGTTTCTCTTTGTCTCTTTTAAACTATCCCCACCAAATTTTTCTCGCATAGCTTTAGCAACCTCAAAAGCGGAGACCCCTTCACCTATAACTGCTGCTGGCGGAACAGCACAAACATCGGCACGCTCTTTCGCCGCCTTAACCTCCTCTTTGGTAACTAAATCTACAGAGTGAAGAGCTCGAGCTAAAGTAGAGATAGGCTTCATAGCTGCCCGCAAAATTATAGGCTCACCATTTGTCATCCCTCCTTCAATGCCTCCGGCATTATTTGTCAAACGGTAAAACTCTCTCTTTTGCTTATTGTAAAATATCTCATCCTGGACTTGAGAGCCAAATTTTTTGGCGGCAGAAAAACCCAATCCGATCTCTATCCCCACAATAGCCTGAATGCTCATCATTGCTCTGGCTAAACAAGCATCCAATTTGAGGTCCCATTGAATATAGCTACCTAAACCAATGGGTAGGCCTCTAATCATCACTTCAAAGATTCCTCCCAGACTATCGCCTGAGTTCCTTGCTCTATCTATTAACTTCATCATCTCCTTTTCTACCTCTTTATTCAAACAACGAAGAGGAGAACCTTCAATCAGAGGATAGTTTTTATTTAAAGGTTTCCACTCACTCTTATCCTTTACTTTACCAATTTGTATTACCCGGCTATAGAGATGGATACCAAACTCCTGAAGAAATTTTTTACAGACTGCCCCTACAGCCACTCTAACTGTTGTCTCTCTGGCACTTGCCCGTTCCAAAACATCCCTTATATCTTTAAAATCGTATTTAACTACCCCTGCAAAATCTGCATGTCCAGGCCGAGGATGAGTAAGAGCTTTAATCTCTTTCCCTTTTATCTCCTCTATGCTCATAATATCCTGCCAATTTTCCCAATCAAGATTTCTAACCATTAAAGTGAGAGGGCTACCCAGAGTCTTTCCCAGACGAACACCGGAGAGAATCTCCACTTTATCTTTCTCAATACGCATCCTCCCACCTCGGCCATAGCCAACTTGTCGGCGAGCTAAATCCTTATCTATATCTTCATTTGACAATCTTAATCCTGCGGGTATACCCTCCAGAATAGTCACTAAAGCCTTGCCATGTGATTCCCCGGAAGTTAGGTAACGAAGCATCTTCTTCTTACCTTTCTAACGCCTCTTTCATCTTTTTTAGAGGTGCTTTTTTATGAGTCCAGATTTCAAAGGAGCAGGCGCCCTGATAAATAAGCATTCCTGAGCCTCCCAGGCAGGACAAATTCCTTTCCTCTGCCGCTTTTAAAAGTTCAGTCTTTCTATTATAGACAACATCATAAACAAATGTATGAGGAGTCAATAACTCCACATCTATTAGCAAAGGGTCTTCAGTATGCATCCCAACAGAGGTAGCATTAACCAATAAATCGACCTCATTCATTACTGTAGATGAGTTTACTTTATCAAAATCAATCAGTGTTATTTTACATTTACCCTGAAAAAACTTCTTTAAATGCTCTAATAAAACTTTTGCTTTCCTTCTGGTTCTATTAGCAATACTTAATTTTTTTACTCCCGCCTCTATTAAAGCAAAAGAGATAGCCCGGGCTGCTCCTCCCGCTCCTAATATAAGAGCTTTCTTTCCTTGCGGATTAAATCCTCCCTCTTCTGTTAAAGAGCTAATGAATCCTTTCCCATCTGTATTATAGCCAATTAGCTTATCATCTCTATAGCAAACTGTGTTCACCGCTTCCATCATTCTCACCTCAGGAGAGAGCTCATCAAGATAGGGCAAAATTTTTTTCTTGTGAGGAATGGTAACATTCACTCCCACCATATTCAAAGATTTTATAGATTCAACAGCTATCTTCAAATCTTTCGGTTTTACTGAAAAGGGAAGATAAACAAAATCAAGTCCTAAAGCTTTGAAAGCAGCATTCTGAAAAAGAGGAGAAAGTGAATGACTCACCGGATAACCAAATATTCCTACTATTTTTGTCTTACCACTGATCTCCATTTTTTATGAAATCCCATAAAGAAGATTTAAGCTGTATCTTTATAGAATTTTACCATATCTACTTAAGGTGTCAATTTAAGCTTCTTATTTGGTAAGGAGAGTAGTCTGAAAAGGAATGAAAAAACAGAATAAGATTTTAATTTTGTCTATCGCGGAAAGGAAAATTTTTATTTCGGCCTTCCCTCCTTATCCCAACCTCTCAGGCGATAATAATCGGAAAGCATCTTCTCGTAATCCTCTTCTTTCAATACTTTTCCATCTTCAAGGGGTTCGGTGAAGAATCGAGTAGGAGGAAAGTCATCTTTTTTACCTAATCCCTCTCTTATATTAAATCTTCTGGTGGTATCCATTATCCTGCAGCAGATTCTCTTTAAATCTTTCTTTGTTAATTTAAGACCTGCAGTTGCTTCATAGACAACACTTAAATCATCCCAACCGATGAGGTCTCTATAGAATCGGCAAAGGATTAAGGTATCAAAAAGGGTGTGTCTATCCTCAAAATCTACAAAAACTTCAGCTTTTCCCTCAATAGCATCAGGTGCAATCATCCCCGATAGCTCCGCCTTGTAGATAGTAGCTCTTAGGTGACAGGCTCCCCGATCAGATGTGCCGTAAGCCAAAGACATTCCTTTTAATGTGCGAGGTTCATAACCGGGAGGCTCCATGCCCTTCGCATGAATAGCTAAATCTTCTAAGTTAAGTTCTCTGCTCACCTGTTTTATTCCCTGAGAGAGAAGGGCTCCCAATCCTTTTCTTTTCGCAATATCTTTAATTAAGTTGGCCGCTCCATCAACATCACCATAATCTAATTTAGTATCTATACGACCTCTTCGGGAAGCTTCCATAACAAAGGCTACTAAATTGCCCGCAGTTATTGTATCAATCCCTAAACGGTCACAGATATCATTTAAATAAGCTATCTCCTCCAGAGTCTCAATTAAACAGAGTCCCCCAAAGACACAGATTGTCTCATACTCCGGTCCTTCAATTATTAAGCCCTTGTGCCTTCCTTTTAATACTTGACTGAGCTTCCCGCAAGCCATAAAACAGCCGGTGCAGGCATTTGGTTTTACCTTCAACTCCTTAATAAGGGTCTCCCCACTTATTCTCTCCCAATCATCACGATGTCCCCTTGTCCAGTATTTAGTGGGAAATGCTCCTGCCTTATTACATAGAGCTACCAGTTGAGGAGTCCCCAATCTTCTGTAAGCAGCTACGCCAGGATTATCCTTTCCTTTAGCTCTTAAATCTTTAATATAATTTTTTAAAAGACTCTCATCAAAAAATTTTCTCTTCTTTTTTCCATGGAAAACTATCCCCTTTAACTTCTTAGAGCCCATCACCGCTCCCATGCCACATCTTCCCAAAGAGCGCCAGTAATTATTTTTTATACAGGAGAATCTAACCAGATTCTCACCCGCCGGTCCTATAACTACTGCCTGAGCTTCAGGAACACCTGCTTCCTTTAAAACAGCATCTTCAGTCTCGTAAGTCTCTTTTCCCCAGAGATGGGAAGCAGAGTGAAATTTAACTCCTTCGTCAGAAATCTCCACAAAAACAGGAGATTTAGAAGCTCCTTCAAAGATAATAGCATCATAACCTGTTCTACTTATATGAGGAGCCACCTTTCCTCCAGAATAAGACTCTCCATAAAAATTGGTTAAAGGGGATTTGCTGAATACCCCATATCTACTGGCAGCAGGGATCCTGCTGTCCGTTGCATTCCCTACAGCAAAGATTAATTTATTATCTTCAGATAGAGGGTCAATTCTTTCTTTAACCTCATTTAGCAATAGATAGCTTCCTGATCCTTTACCTCCGAAATAGGTTTTAAGAACCTCATCCGATATATCTTCCACTTTATAACTTTGATTACTTAGATCTATCCTTAAAAGCTGATTAAAGAACCCGTACATATTTTAGCTCCTCCAAAATTTTTTATTGTAAGATAAACTGCTATTCTGGATCCGGCATGGGGGAAATCTCCGCAGAAATAAACCCTATAATTAACTTCTTTAAAATATACCAATAATTTTAGCAAAGTCAAAATACGAGTTTAAAAACAGAAAAATTGAAAGTTCCTCTGACTAAGATTTAGCAAGCATTATGGAGGGAGTCAAAACAAAGTTGACTCCCTTTTTCTTTTTTGGTATAATCCTATATGTATATATTATATAAAGAAATAGGATAGCTTATGATGGTAGACAGAAAAGCTCTTAGTGATATTCGTCAAGAGATAGTCTGGTTAAGGGAGGATCGAAAAAAATTAGAAGATTCACTTTTTAGACCAAAGAAAATGATTAGAGCCTCCTTAGTCTTTTTACCCAACTATTGCGGTAAAAAGGATTGTAGGTGCAAAAAGGGATTCCCTCACGGACCATATCCTTATCTTTCAGAAAGAAGAAAAGGAAAGACGAGAATGACCTATGTAAAAAAGAGCGATCTTTATGAGATAAAGGCTCAAGCCGAGGAATACGCTCGGTTTCAGCATAAATTAGCTCGCCTTACCAAGATAAACAAGAAGATAAGGTCCCTTTTGGAGAAGATACGAGATTTGAATTGTCGAGAAGTAGATGAATACAGGAAGAGAGGGGAAAAATGAGAGAAACTATTAAGGTATGGATAAGGAACGAGAAGAAGACAGAGGAAGCTATAATTAACGGAGAAAAGGTTGAAGTAGTAGAAAGTGATTTTGGAGCTAATGAGTTTGTCATTGACTTTCTCAAAGAGGCAGGTTTCTGGGATATTATAACAGACATGAAGCCCGAGATGAAAAAGAACAATGGATACCCATCAAATATCATCTTAGGCACTCTCATTATGAAGGAACTCCTCTCTATAGGCAAGCTATCCGGAGTTGGTAAGATTATTCAAGACGGCAAACTTATGGCCGATACCGGCTTTAATATTGAAAAAATTAAGAAAGCTGAAGAAAAGGGAAAGGGAGTAATAGATCTGGGGACCTTGAGGAATCACCTAAAGAAGATTCCTCAAGATGAATCAGACAAAGCTTTTTATCAACATATCAAAATCTCGAGGGATAAAAGATGGATCAGGGGCAAGGAATATGTAGCTGATGCAGTAGAACTGGAGATTCCTTACGGAGAAACCTTTGAAGGGATGGGAAGAGTATGGAAGAAAAAGGAGAAAGGGTATAAATATGGCTACAAATTAGAGCTTTTGATGAATGTCACCACCACCGGAAGACTGCGCTTTATAGGGGCAGCCTTAGGTCCCATAAATAGTGATGAGAGGGCTCTTCTCACCCATATTTTCCAGGATATAGAAAAATATCTGGGCAAGGGTAAGGTAGGCGAGATAATAGATAGCCTTACCTTAGATAGAGGTTATTGGGAAGGACGTTTCTTGTGGGAATTAAAACATAGGTGGAAAGTAGACTTTGTCACCTTAGTTAGAGATGATGACCTTGATTTTGTCAAACATGTAGAGTACTACTTAAGAGGAGTAGAACCAACTTTCAAGGAAAGATGGATACAGGTTAAGAAAAGAGGGAGAAAAGAGAAAAAGAAGATCAGGATATGCGGAATCAATGGACTTTACTTAAGAAGGTACTCTAAAGAGGGAAAAGAAAAGGACTTAGGTAAAGTCAACGCCGTAGTTGTCTATGATGAAAAAGATGGAAGGATGAGAAGAAGGATTTATGTTACTCCCCTGGAGGCTGAAGAGGACCCTTTAAAAATCTACAAGTGCTACAAGGATAGATGGACCATTGAAAATCAAGGAATAAGGTATCTATCCCAGAGATGGAACTTGAGAGATTTGGCTGGAAGAAGCCTAAATTCTATTCAGGCCAGAATCTGGACCATTCTTGTGCTTTACAATGCGGTAAAGATTCTAGAGATGAAATATGAGAATAAGATGGAGAAGCTCAAGGATAAAATGAGAGAAAAAGGTGAGCGATCCTATCTTTCAGGTTCTGCCTTAATAGTTTATGGAAAAGATAAATACTACGGGATCTTTAGTGGAGTTGAATATGCTAGGCTTACCACCAAAAGAAGGAATCAAGAAATCGCCAAAGAACTGGAGAAAATGTTAGTGGAAAAGGCCTCAAAGAAGAAAATAGTCGAGTTTGTAAAGAGACTCATCAGGTTAGCATTAGGGATATCAATCCCCACTTCTATCTCAAAGAAGAAAATAGCTGAGTTTATAAAAAGATTAAGGAAAGAGTAGTTTCTCTATACTCTGCTGCCAAATTCAAGGGATTATCTCGCCCACGAGAGGGGAAGTATTGCTTTTTTCCTATCTTTTACCTCCTGAGGTAGTTATAAAGAGGAAATTCTTCTAAATTCCTTTCCCTACTTTCCGTTTTCCTATCAAAAAATTCTCATTTTATTCCATTTTTACCCTGAGAACCCCAAAATAGCACCAACTTTCAATTTTTCTGTTAAAAAAATCGGGGTTGACGAAAAAAATATAAGTTATAATATAAAAGTGTGACCTTCCGATTTTTAATATTCTGTGTATAACTCGTAGAAATTTCTCCTAATCTTATTTACAGAGACGAAGATGATATTTTTTCTTGTCCTTTTTCCTAAAATTAAAGAGTTTTTAGTTATCCACAGCTGTGGATAAGTCTGTGATTAACTTTTATCTATTTTACAAAATAGAAAGGCTTTTTGATGAATAGTAAAGAAGATATCTGGCAAAAACTTTTGTTTAATATCAAAAAGAAGGTTGATTCACAAAATTTCAAAGCGTGGTTAGAGCCTCTCCAAATGCACTCTCTCATTAATAATAAGATAATTATTGGGACACCTAATAGTTTTTTTAAGGAGATGGTAGAGAAGAAGTATTTAAAGTTAATAAAAAAGGAGATGAGAGAGATAGTTGATGAAGATGTGGAGGTAGACTTTATTACTTCTTCCCCAACCAGAGACAAAAAAAGGGTAAATTCGGTTTACTCTTCCCCTAAAAAGAGACTTTTTAATAGACTAAATCCCAGATACACTTTTTCTAATTTTGTAGTGGGTAATAATAATAGGTTGGCGCATGCCGCAGCCTTAGCAGTAGCACAATCACCTGCACAGGTATACAATCCTCTATTTATCTATGGAGATGTAGGGTTAGGGAAGACACACCTTCTCCAGGCTATTGCTCATTATATTGTTGAGAAAAAAAAATTTTTAAAGTTTTCGTATATTTCATCAGAACAGTTTACTAATGAGATGATAAATGCTATTAAAGATGATAAAACAGTAGAATTTAGAAAGAAATATAGATATACGGATATTTTACTTGTGGATGATATTCACTTCTTAGCAGGAAAAGAGAGGACGCAGGAAGAGTTTTTTCACACATTTAATGCCTTATACGAAGTTCATAAACAGATAGTTCTCTCAAGTGATAGATCCCCCACAGAGATTCCCACTCTCAAGGAAAGACTCCAATCCCGGTTTGAATGGGGATTAATTGCAGACATACAACCCCCAGATTTAGAAACAAGAGTTGCTATACTAAAGAAAAGGGCAGAGGCGGAGAAGATGGATCTTTCGGATGAAGTAGCTATATTCATAGCAGGGAGAGTAAAAACTAATATCCGTAAATTAGAAGGTTGTTTGATACGTTTAATTGCTCGTGCTACTCTCTTTAAAGAGAAATTAGATAATGATTCCGCAAGAGAGATTCTAAAAGATATCCTTCCCGAAAAAGAACATACCTCTATTACTATCGGATTGATACAAAAAGTAGTAAGTGAGTATTATAGTATTAAGGAAGAAAATATAAAAAGTAAGAATAGAATGAAAACGATTGCTTTCCCAAGACAGATAGCAATGTATCTTTGCAGAGAGTTGACCGATGCTTCTTTTCCTGAGATTGGAGAGAAATTTGGAGGTAAAGACCATACGACAGTAATGTACGCCTGGAGAAAAATAGACGGCTTAAAAGATAAGAATAAGAACTTACTGAGCGATCTCGAAAAGCTGAGTAAGATGTTAAAAAACCATTGATAGTTTAATATAAACAGTGGATAAATAAAAGTTAAATTTACTTCCTGTGGAAAAGCTATAAAAAAATTTTTTTATCCACTTTTTTTATTATCAGGTGTGAGAAGATTAATGTATAGTTTAGATGTTATCCACAATATTAACTCCATTACTATTACTATTCTATTAGAACAAATTTATTAAGTAACTGATAGTATTAGGTGAACCTTTCTCAAATGAAAGAGGAATAAAATTCAACATTTAATCCTTATCCGTCAATCTCATTTTACCCTCTATAATCTCTCGTAAGACAGAAGTGATAAGTTTTTCGTTAGAATTATCTAAAACATTTTTATCTTTTTCTTTAATTAATTCTCTTGCTCTTTTAATAGCTAAACGGGTAAGCTCATACTTATTATCTATCTTTGCCTTTTTTAGTAGCTCATCTATTGAAAAATTAATCAATTAAAACTCCCCGATAGTTTCCTTATTTAACATTCTATTTGCTCGGTAATGTTCCGCTTTAATTATAACCAATAGGTTCTTTAAGGTTTCGTTTATCTCATTGTTAATTACTATATAGTCATAATAAGAAGCATATTTAACCTCTTCTTTTGCTCGCTCTATACGTTTTTTAACTTTTCCTTCATCCTCTGCACCTCTTTTACTTAATCGATTTTTTAGTTCTTTCCAAGAAGGGGGAAGAAGAAAGATGAGAACCGCCTGTTGAGGATACTCTTTTTTTATCTCGACACCCCCTTTAACATCTACTTCTAATAATACATCTTTCCCCCCATCTTTTATAACTTCATTAAGAAATTTCTCCGGGGTTCCGTATAATTGGCCATGGACTTCTGCCCATTCTACGAATTTATTTTCCTTTATCATTTTCTGAAACTCTTCTCGGGGAACAAAGTAATAATCTACTCCCTCTATCTCATTTTTGCGAGGAGGCCGGGTGGTAAACGATACTGAGCAAGCAAAAGGAGGAGAGCTCTGTAGCAGTCTTTTACATAAAGTAGTCTTTCCTACTCCAGAAGGCGCGGAGATGACTATGATTATTCCTCCCATTTTTTTCAACAATTTCTCCTTTAAAGTCATTCAATATTTTTTACTTCTTCGGCTATTTTTTCTATCTCTTGTTTAATTTTAATCACAGACCGAGATATATTAAGAGAATTAGTTTTCGCTCCGATAGTATTGATCTCCCTGTGCATCTCCTGTAAGATAAATTTTAATTTTTTCCCCACAGCTCCTTTTTCTTGCAGGGTATTTTCTAACTGTTTTAAATGAGAGCTAAAACGTACCTCCTCTTCTGTAATATCTCCCCGATTAACAAGACGAGATATTTCTGCTGCTATTTTACTGTTTTTTCCCTCGTTTAACAACTCTTTTAAATTCTCCTTAATCTTATTCTGATAGCTAATTTTAGCTAATGGTATCTCTTCTTTTATTTGCGAGAGATATTTTTTAATTTTTTTTATACATTTTAGTATACTCTTAAGGTGTTTTTCTCCCTCTTTTTCCCTCATTTGAAGAACATTCTCTAAAGATTTAGATAAAGCTTTATCTAATAAATCCTTTACAATTTTTCCTTTAGTTTCTACCCCCTCTACTATATTAATTATTTGAGGAAATTCCATAAGATGGGAGAGGTTAATCTCATCTTTTAACCCTAAATTATCTCGCAGTTGAGAAAGGGTTTGATAATATTGAGAAGCAGTCTGTTGGTTTACGGTAATTTTAGGGGAAGAGGAGCTTTTTGTAGATAACTCCACACTAACAGTTACTTTTCCCCGCTTAACCTTTTGTCTAATAAGTTCTTTTATTCTTTTTTCCCATAAAAAGGGAATTCCTTGAGATGAATTGATATCTATATCTAAAAAACGATGATTAACTGTTTTTATCTGTAAATATAGAGATACCTTCTTATTTTCTTGTTTGCTTTCCCCATAACCAGTCATACTTCTCAATTTAATGTCTCCTTGATTATTATATTAATTCTCTATTTTTCTGTCAATCTATTTTTACCAAGACCTCCGAAAAAACTTGCCGGTTCTCTGATAATCTAATCTGTGTAATTTCGACTTTTATGGAGCACTATTTAAGATAGTGCTCCATTTATCTGTGAAATCAGAGATTTCTGACCTTTTCAGAAATCTCTTTACCAGATCAATGAAGAATTTTTCTAATGAGCCTTCCCCTTTCTCTTTTATGGTTTTTATTTCCCCTGTGTAGATTAACTTTCCCTTATGAATAATTCCAATACGGTCACATATTTCCTCTACTTCGGATAAAATATGAGAGGAAAAGAATACAGTTTTGCCATCTCTTTTAAGGGTTAAGATTATATCTTTTACTCTCTTTCTTCCCAGGGGATCTAATCCACTCATCGGTTCATCTAAAAGAAGGATTTCAGGGTTATTTATTAAAGTTGCGGCAATACCTAACCTCTGAGACATTCCCTTGGAAAATTCTTTAATTCTCGTTTTTTTATCCTCTGTTAGTCCTACTAAACTAAGAGCATCTTTTATTCTTCTCTCTCTTGCCATCTTTTTTACTTTAAATAATTTTCCTAAAAAAACTAAAAATTCATAAGCGGATAGATACTCGTAAAAGCAGGGATCTTCAGGAAGGAAGCCTATCCTTTGTTTAATCCAGCTATTAACTTTCTCTTTTTTTAAAATTTCAACTTTCCCCTCGTCAGAAAAAACAAATCCTAAAAGCATTTTAAGTAGAGTGCTTTTACCAGTTGCATTCAATCCCAAGAGACCAAATACCTCTCCTTTTCTTACCTTGAGGTTTACTTTCTCTAAAGCTAAAACTCTCCTTTTTTTTAAAAAACCCTTATATCCTTTATAGGTTTTACTTAACCCTTCAGTCTTAATTATAACCATTCTCTTCTTTTTTATACTTTTTCACCTCAAGAAAAGGATTAAGGAACCGTTCTCCTTTTATCCTCACAGATTCGGTGAGATGCAGAGTGGGCTTTTCTTCGGCTTGAAGAATAAACTTATATTTAGCTGAAGAGAGATAACTTAAATTCATTTATTTTTATGTTTGTCTCTCTTTTATTTTAAATCTGTTCTATTTTTATTATTAACTCCCTGTCTCTGGGCCCATCAAATTCACAAAAATAGATAGACTGCCATGTCCCAAGAATTAGTTGATTATTATGAATAAGTAAGGTTTCTGAACATCCGATAAGGGAGGATTTTATATGAGCAGGGGAATTTCCTTCTCTATGGGAATAATTACCGTGGGAAGGAACGATATTATTTAATTGATTTAATATATCTTTTCCTACATCAGGGTCTGCTCCTTCATTAATAGTTATCCCTGCTGTAGTATGAGGTACGTAGAGATAACAGATTCCCTCTTTTACTCTCGACTCTCTCACTTCCTTTTCTACTCGAGAGGTAGTATTTATAAACTCAGTTTTAGAATTAGTGGTGATACTTAATCTTTTTAACGTTTTCATCTCCTGACTTTTATATAAATCCCATTAGACTAATTTTTTCATTTCTGCCCTTACCCTGTAAGATGAGAATCGTACAGGAATTACTGCCAGGACCCTTTTTCTAACGGGTAAACTTATCAGGGCTCATAATAGTTATGCGAGGATAACCACTTATCAAATTAAAGGCATTTATCTTTCTCTCTACCTCTTTTTTAACTATATGGGCCCTGTCCCAGCTTAAAAATATATCTATTCTATTTGTTACCGCTAAGGATAAGTGCAGAGCATCATTATAGGAGTTCTGAGGAAATATCTTTTCCTGAATATATCTATTTGCCAATCTTTCTGCCAGAGAGGTTATCTCTAAAATGGGGAATTTAGAAATTAATGAAAGAATATCTTCTCTCTTTTTCTCTGTCTTTAGCGCTTTTATCTCCTCTACGGTTAGTTGAGAAACCACTATCCGATAATGGTTAATCTCTTTCTTCCACCACTGGAGAGTAATTTTACGTCTCTCTGCTTCACTTTTTTCACAACAAGCAGAAGGAATAGAAGCATCCAGATAAAGGCTTTTCATATTTGTTAAAGTAGACCGTATTCATGTAAGGCTTTCTCAACTTTTACTTCGTTCTCTTCCCTCATTTCTCCTAATGGAAGCCTCCATTCTTTTTGAATCATTCCCATTTTAGCCATTGCTGTTTTTATGGGCAAAGGATTGGTTTCTATAAACATAGCCTCACATAAAGGATAGATCTTATAATGAAGTTTCCGCGCCTTATCAATATCCCCTTTTAGATACAGGCTTATCATTTTTGCTGTCTCTTCGGGTATAATATTTGCCACTACGGAAATTACTCCCATACCCCCCAGAGAAAGAATGGGAAGGGTTTGAGAATCATTTCCAGAAAGGATAAAGAAATTAGGGTCCGATGCGGCAATTATGCTGGATATCTGGTCCATGCTTCCGCTTGCCTCCTTAATCCCTATTATATTGTTCAGTCTGCTTAATTTAGCCACCGTTGCCGGAGAAATATTCACTCCTGTCCGCGAAGGAACATTGTATATTACAATGGGAACCCCTATGGCATCCAATTTTCTGTAATGAGCTTCCAGGCAATTTTGTGTAGGTTTATTGTAATAAGGGGTGATAATGAGAGCTCCGTCTGCGCCTGCTTTTTTGGCAAATTCTGTCAATTCCTCTGCCTCTTTTGTGTTATTAGAGCCTGTTCCAGCAATTACAGGGACTCTTCCCTTTACTTCATCAATAGTAATCTCGATTACTCTCTTATGTTCCTCAGAAGACAGGGTAGGGGACTCTCCTGTTGTTCCACAAGGAACTATTCCATCTACTCCCTTCTCTAAACAGAACTGAATAACTCTTCTTATTGCTTCCTCATCTATTTCTCCTTTTTTAAAAGGGGTAACTATGGCTACAAAACATCCCTTAAACATTCTTTCCCCCTTCTTTCTATAAAAAGTATTGTTAAAATTTCACCACAGAGAGATTATCCGCTTAGTAATATCTTTTATAAGACTATCTCCCACAGCTGGTGCAGCTTGTTAACCTGCAGGTTGAACAGCTACTCATTCCCGGAGTGGGCCCCTCTTTATTCCTCCCGATGAAAGATTTGGGGATAAGTTTCTTTAGTTGGTGATTACCACATTTTCTACAGTGGATATCTTTTTCTTTCCCTATGGTTACCAGGCTTACAAACTCCTCCCCACAATTTTCGCATTTATA